>CACXED010000264.1 GCA_902766575.1 uncultured Ruminococcus sp.
CGCCGACGTCAACGGCGGCTACACTCAGATCTACAAGCTCGGTCCGCGCCGCGGCGACGCCGCAGAGATGGCGCTCATCAAGCTCACAAAGGCTGAGATCGTAAAGAAGGAAGAGCCCAAGAAGGCCGATAAGAAGGCTGACAAGCAGGCTGACGAAAAGACTGACGCCGAATAATTTTCCCGATAGGTCAAAATCAAGACCCCTCCGGCTGCTGCCGGAGGGGTCTTCTGTCTGACGGTGATGTTATCTGTTCGGAATAGAAAAATTGTCTATTCTGACGGTTGAAATAGAGATAAAAACAGTGTATAATAACTCTATCAAACGCTAAGGAGTAAATTTCAATGAGTGTAGTCATAGGAATAGACGTCGGCGGAAGCACCACAAAGATCGTCGGCTTTGAAAATACCATCGGCGGGAAAAGACTCATCAACCCGCTCTTTGTCCGCGCGACCGACCCGATAACGGCGCTCTACGGAGCTTTTGGAAAATTCACCGACCAGAACGGCATCGAGCTTTCGGATATCGACGTCGTTAAAGTGACCGGAGTCGGCTCGTCAAAGATAAATAAGCCGATCTACGGTCTGACCTGCGAGCACGTCTCGGAGTTCGACTGCATCGGGCTCGGAGGGCTTTATCTCTCGGGGCTCGACGAGGCGATAGTCGCGAGCCTCGGAACCGGAACCGCTCTGATTCACGCCCGCAGAGGCGAGAAAATGGAGTATCTCGGCGGTACCGGAGTCGGCGGCGGTACTCTCGTCGGACTGGCCAAGCGTATGCTCGGGATGGACGATATCCAGCACATCCAGGAGCTCGCCGAGACCGGAGACCTCGACAAGATCGACTGGCGCATCGGCAATATTTCGAAAAAGGATCTGCTCCCCGGCGCATCGGATAAGATGACCGCCGCGAATTTCGGAAATATCAGCGATATCGCGTCAAAATCCGATGTGGCGCTCGGAATCATCAACATGGTTTTTGAGACGATAGGCATGGTCGCAATGTTCGCCGCGAGAAATTATAATCTCCGCGACATCGTCCTGACCGGAAACCTGACGACCCTTAAAAGAGCGCCCGAGATCTTCACGAGCCTCAACGCCATGTTCAATCTGAATTTCATCATCCCCGAAAACTCGCGTTTCGGAACGGTCATAGGAGCGGCGCTGACAAAATGAACAGGAAACTTGAATCAAAACGACTTTATATATTCGATATGGACGGCACGATCTATCTCGGCGGGCGGGTCTTTGACTGCGCGGTGAGATTTATCGACAGCCTGCGCGCCGCCGGAAAGCGGGTCATGTTCTTTACGAACAACGCCTCCCATTCGCCGGAATTCTATCTCGAAAAGCTGACGCGGCTCGGCTTCTCGCCCGACCCGTCGGAGATACTGACCTCCGGAAACGTCACGATCGAGTTCCTTAAGCGTCACAGAGCAGGCAAGCGGGTCTATCTCGTCGGAACGCCCGAGCTTGAGGAGCAGTTTGTAAAAGCGGGCGTCGGGCTCTGCGGCTCCGACTGCGAGTCAGTCGATATCGTCGTCACGAGCTTTGACACGACGCTGACCTATAAAAAGCTCGACGCCGCCTGCCGCTATATCCGCGGCGGAGCCGAATATCTGTCGACCCATCCCGACTTCAACTGCCCGACCGAGAACGGCTTTATCCCCGACAGCGGCGCGATTGCGGCATTTGTCACCGCTTCGACCGGAATAAAACCGACCTATTTCGGCAAGCCCTATGCCGAGACGATCGAGATGATCTCCGAGGTCACGGGCCTTTCCCGGGATGAAATGTGCATCTTCGGCGATCGGCTCTACACCGATATAGCGCTCGGAAAGCGGCACGGAGTCACCTCGGTGCTGGTGCTCTCCGGCGAGACCAAGGCAAAGGACGTAGAGCTCGCCGACCCTGCCGACCGGCCAGATTATGTCTACGCCGATCTCGGAGCGGTTATGGCGTCGGACTGAGCCCGACATACAGTTTTTCCAGAACCTGTCCGGCGGCTCTGAGCGGCTCTGCGAGCCACGCGGGAAGCCATGAGCGGCTCTCAGTGAGTTCATCCCGACTAACGCTGAAGGTCTGTCTGACCGCGCCGGAGAGGCTCGACAGCCGCCCGAGGTCTACTCTGAAAGGCTTTCCGCAGATTATCAGTCTGCCCTCGTCCGGCTGCTCCTGCTCCCAGACCAGAAGCTCGGAGCAGTAAGCGCCGGAGCGCTCGTAGCTCGCCATCGCGCGCCCGGAAAGCGCTCCGAGCGCCGTCAGCAGAACCACAGCCGCGATAATTGATCCGATCAGACGGGATCCGAATTTTATAAGTTTCATCCGCTTTGAACTTCCCTCCGGTATTCGGCGTCAGCCCTGATTTTCCTCGATCATTTCGATGATCGAGTATGTAAGCAGCTTCGCGGCGTTTTCAGCCTCGCTCAGCGTATTTCCCGACGAGCCGATCTCAATGAGCAGCGAGCCGGGCGTGAACTGCTCGTTGAAGGACGCGCCGCGGATGTTTATCGGCCGCGCGAATTTTTCGTATTTCGACGTGAGCTTCTGCTGGAGCTTTGCCGCGATAGTAAGATTCGACTGCCAGTTCGGGTGGTCGGCGCCCTTCTCGTTGGTCCCGACGAGCAGCATCACCTGCGACGTCAGCCGTCCTCCGATATTGCAGACCGGCTTTACGATATCTCCGTTCTGACGGGTTATCGCGTCGCGGTGGATATCGAAAACGTATTTGATCGACGGGTATTCGGCGAGATATTTCTGTATCGTGTCGGCACAGAAATTGTATGAGCTGCGGTAGGATTCGAGATCGTGCATCGTCTCGCAGTGCAGAGTCGGTATCCCGGCGTCGTTGAGCAGCTCAGCCATGACCGCTCCGACCGCGACGATATTCCGGCCCGTATCGGAGCTGCGCAGATTTTCGCCCGACTTGACCGAATACGCGCCCTCCGGCGCGAAGGACTCGGTGCCGTGAGTGTGGACGATCAGCACGAGCGGCTCGTCGGTCACGGGCGAGGTTATCGGGTAATCACGCTCGGTGTATGAGCCGACATCTATTTCATACGAGGTCGTGTTTGAAAGCAGCACCTCTCCGTGGGACGGCTGACCCGACAGATCGTAGGGCAGCAGAGCCGCCTCTCCAGGCTTCAGCCTTGAGTAATCGTAGGAATAGATATCGGTATTTTCGTCGATCAGCTCCTCCGGCGCTTCGAGCGAGCCCTGCGGCGTGCTCTCCTCCGCGGAGCGCGCCGGTGAGAGCCGGGTCTTTCCGGTGTTCTCGTCGCCGAGGTCGAAGTAGAGCGAATCGCTGCCGAAGAAGGCTTTCATCAATAAAAACTGCCTGATCCCGTCCGCGTCGGGGATAACGGCTTCCTCCGGAAACTCGAAGCAGCGCTTCGCCGTCGAGGTTGGCGACCAGCCAAGCGCGAGGTCGGCGACTCCGGCGCTCAGCGCGGCGGTGAGAACAAGCCCTCCGAACGCGGCGGACAGCCCTTTCGCGAGCCGTCCGGGCAGCGTGTTATGCCTGACGCGCGGATATAAAGTCTCAGCGTTCATTTTTATAACCATCCCTTTCGCAGTAACTGGCGTTTTCGGATTTATTTCAGCTTTTTGGCTTCTTTGAACTCTGGAACAGTATATTCTCCGGCGCCCGGCGATATGTCACGAAAAGGCGAGGGTTATCGCTTCGGCGCAGAGCCGGGAGAGCTCGCGGACTATTGTGTCGGTCTCCTTGGGCGTCACGAAAAAGCTCCTGCCGTTTTCGAGCACTTTTGTCAGCGGCTCGTCGTAATCGGTTATCCCTGCCTTTTCAAGGGCGTCGGTCACGAGGGTTGACGAATCGACGACGGTCGGTATTCCCAGCGCGATGACCGGCACTCCCAGCGACTCCCGATCGATCGAGCTGCGCCGGTTCCCGATCCCCGAGCCCGGGCTTATCCCCGACGAGCCGAGCTGTACTGTTGTCGCCAGCCGGTCTGTCGAGCGCGCGCAGAGCGAGTCGATCGCGATCACAAGCTCGGGTCTGACCCGCTCGCAGGCAGCGGCGACGAGCTCCGCGGATTCTATCCCGGTCTGCCCGAGCACGCCCGGAGTCACCGCCGAGATCTCCCGCCCGCCGAGAAGCTCGTACAGCTCCCTGTGAGGCTTGATATGCCGCGTGACGGTAATCAGCCCGCAGGTCTCGTCTCCGAGCGCGTCGGCGGTTATACGGCGGTTCCCGAGCCCCGCGACGAGCAGGCTCACGGGACTGTGTCCGACAAGCTCCGTCGCAAGTCCGGCGAGCTTTTCGGAAATGAGTCTTGCCGCGGCTTCAAACCTCTCGTCCGAGGAGAGCCAGAGCTTTCCGATGTCGGCGGTGATATAACGCCCCCTTGGCTTTGAGAGTCGGCGCGACGCTGTGTCGGTGAGTATCCTGATCTCCGAGACCTCGAAGCCGTAAAGGCTCTCGGTTGACTCGGCGATGCCCTCGCGGTCGCCGAGATCGAGCTCCGCGGCGAGATCGGTGCGTCTGTAGCTGTTCAAATCTTCTGCCTCCGCTGTGCAAATTGACAGTGGGTATTCTGCTCCGGAAAGGGCGATCCTATGCGTTTTTGCTCAAGGCGGCGAAATGACGGCTCGGAACCGCTTAAATATTGCCGTATGTTTACTTTTAAGAAAAATATTGTTTCAATAATTATGTGCAGATTGCATAGATTGTAACGTCAATGTTGTGCAATAGTATAAATTTTTATTTTTTTGCAAATTAGTGATTGATTATATAGAAATTTGATGGTATAATATAAGCAATATCCTAATAATGCCGCAAAGCTGTTGAACGAACCCGGCGCGGAGAGCGTATCAGGGCTTGCGCTTTATTTCGTTAGCTTATCCTGCCCGACTGGGTAAATTTGAGGAGGAGTCACACAAATTATGAAGAAGATCATTTCCCTGCTGCTGTTCGCAGCAATGCTCGCGACGATGCTCGTCGGCTGCGGCTCGACGCTCGAGGAGGACGAGAAGGGCTACACCGTAAACGTCTATATCGGCAGCGAGCTCTCCGACTATGATCCGGCGCTCGCCTATACCGACGACAGCGCGGTCAAGGTGCTCGGGCTTATATATGAGGGTCTCACCCGCATCAACGCCAAGGGCGAGGTCGAAAACGCCCTGATGAAGAGCTACAAGATCATCGAAAACCCCGATAAGAACGACTACAGAATGCAGATCACCATCAAAGCCACCAAGTGGAGCGACGGTCGTGTCGTTTCCGCCGACGACGTGGTCTACGCATGGAAGCGCATACTCGACCCCGAGTTCTCCTGCGCCGCAGCCGCTCTGCTTTACGACGTTAAGAACGCCCGCGACGTCAAAAACGGCGATAACTCTATCGACGACCTCGGCATCGCGGCTATCGACGACAACGTGATCGAGGTCCAGTTCGATACCAAGGTCGACTACAACCAGTTCCTCGAGAACTGCGCCTGCCTCGCGCTCGTTCCGCTGCGTGAGGACGTCGTTACCCGCTACGACGCGTTCGGCACCGCTGTTTCCACTCTCTGCACCAACGGTCCCTTCGCTATCAAGGGCCTTGAGCTCGGCAAGCGCCTCATGCTCGAGCGCAACGTCTACTACTACCGTGACACCGACAATGACGACGCGCTTGACAAGTATGTCATCCCTTACCGCATGGAGATCAATTTCTCCGAGGACGAGGAGGCTAATACCGCGGCATATGAGGCCGGCGATCTCATGTATCTCGGCGAGATCGGACTCTCCAAGCGCGCTTCCTACGCTGACAGCGCTAAAATTACCGATCTGCTCTCCACTCATGCTTACATCTGCAACACCTCGAGCGGCGCTCTCAAGGACGCCGCTACCCGTCAGGCTCTCTCCAAGGCTATAGACAGAAACAAGGCCGCAAGCCTCGTCACCTTTGCAAAGCCCGCTACCGGACTTATCCCGTCTCCCGTCTATGACGCCAAGATCGGCGACAGCTTCCGCGCAAACGGCGGCGATATCCTCTCCGCGTCGGCTCAGTCGGCAAGCGGCAGCGGCAGCTTCACTCTCACCATCCGCGACAACGCCTACGAGCGCACTCTCGCCGAGTACTGCAAGGGCGTCTGGGAGTCCGCAGGCTTCAAGGTCACCATCAAGGCTCTTGACGCCAAGGATTACAAGAAGGCTTACGAGTCCAAGAACTACGACATGATCGCGGTCGATTATCAGTGCCTCACCACCGACGCTTTCGGCGCTCTGGCTGTATTCTCGCCCGCATTCTCCGGAAACGGAATCGACATCCAGAACGACAACTACGACGCCGTTCCCTATGTTCCGGGCTATGACAGCGACGCTTACAACGAGCTCATCGAGAAGGCGTTCGCAGAGAAGGACAGAACCGCCCGCTCCGCAATTCTCCACGAGGCTGAGAAGCTCCTGATGGAGGATCTCCCGATAATCCCGGTCGTATTCAATCAGGACGCTTACGTCTACAACTCCGACGCGCTTTCGGGAATCAAGGACAGCTACTACGGCTTCCGTATCTTCAGCAAGATGAAGCTCAAGGACTGGAGAAGCTATCTCGAGACCACCGCGGCTACTACTACCGCCGCTGATTCTGCTTCCTGATCGGACTGCCAGCCTAAACTGCCAACTCAAGGGGCGTATGCCGGACGGCGTATTTCGCCGCGGCATCGCCCCCTTTTTCGTTCCAAATTTTTCATAAAGGATAGTGTCAATAATGCAGGCGCCGCTGAAGGATAAAAACGACATCAAGATCTTCATCCTGTATCTGCTCAAAAACCTGAATTATCCGTTGGATTTCAACACTATCAGCGATATTGTGGTTCAGGACGAATTCGTCAATTACTTCGATTTCGCCGAGTGCTTTGCCGAGCTCCTCGACGCCGGAAACATCGAGCAGCTCCCGCCGCCCGCCGATACGCAGGGCTCGGCCGACCCAGAGAACAAGCCTAAGGAGCTCTACCGCATAACCCGCAACGGGATCACCATCGCCGAACAGCTCCAGAGCAATCTGCTCAACGTCATCAGGGAAAAGAGCCTCAAGAGCGCGATGCGGATGCTGTCTTTCAAATCGCGCGGCTCGGACGTCCGATGCACGTCGAGCGAGCGTGAGGACGGCCGATACGATCTGCGCTGCGAGGTCATTGAGAATGGCTGTAAGCTCCTCGAGCTCGGGCTGATAATCGACACGAAATATCAGCTTGACAAGATGCTCTACAATTTCAACGAGCGGCCTGAGATCGTCTACCGCGGGATAATCTCACTCCTGACCGGGGATATAAATTATCTCATCAGCTGAGCGCGATTGTGTATTTTTCACGAAATATCAGCGAAAAAACAGTGACGATTGCTGAAAACATCAACATAAATGACAGCATTATATGGGTAATATACATGAAAAATGTCGGATAGTGCTGTGCATTGTAGATAAACCGATTACGAATATATAAAAAAAGTGTTCAAGAACTATTGACAAATTCTTAAATTATCGTTATAATATATGTAGCTTGAATGACAATGCGGGGTGCCGATGCTTTTGAAGACCGATCCTGAACTCATTAAAGAGGTGCAGAGCGGAAATAAAGACGCTTTCAACGAGATCATCAGACGCTATGAGCCGCTGATTTCCTCGATAGTGTCAAGATATCTCTCGGACGAGTTCTTCAGTCAGAGCGACCGCGACGATCTTTCGCAGGAAGCGGCCATCGCGCTCTACAACGCGGTGATGTCCTATGATATCCTCCAAAGCGAGGTCTCGTTCGGACTTTACGCAAAGATCTGCCTTTCAAACAGCCTGAACTCGGCTCTCAGACGCAGAAAGCGTCAGCTCGAGGCCGACAGAGTCCAGCTCACCGAGGAGAGCGGGTACCTTGACGACGACAAGGCGTCGGACGCCGGACTGCTCCTTGAACGAGTAGACGGTCTCCTGTCGGATTTTGAAAAATCGGTGTTCAGACTTTTTATCAGAGGCTATTCGCACAGGTTTATCGCTGAGACGCTCGGACGTACCGAAAAATCGGTCGACAACGCGATCTACCGCATCCGCAGTAAGATTTCAAGCAAGCTGCTTTGATCCATATGCCCGTGTAGCTTAACAAGAGCGTTGTATGTCATGTTATATTCAAAGGTGTCGGTTGGAATCCGTCTAGGGCAAAAAATTATTTACTCAAGCGAGGGAAAAACAATGTATCAGGACGAAAAGTTAATCTGTAAGGATTGCGGACAGGAGTTCATCTTCACCGCAGGCGAGCAGGAGTTCTACGCAGAGAAAGGGTTCCAGAACAAGCCCCAGAGATGCAAGGCATGCCGTGACGCCAGAAAGAACGCAGGAAAGCCTCAGAGAGAGCTTTACACCACCGTCTGCGCTAAGTGCGGTAAGGAAGCTAAGGTTCCTTTCCAGCCGAGCAGCGACAGACCCGTTTACTGCAGCGAGTGCTACGCAGCTATGAAGCAGCAGTAATCCCATATCAAGGGAAAATTGCGCCGGAGCGTGAAAACGCTCCGGCTTTCTATATTTTTTTCGTTTTTTCAAAAAAAATCGGCTCAGGGGTATGTACAAACGCAGGGTTTTGTGATATAATATTAAAAAGGTATGCCTTTATGCCGGGTGTGATCTCTATGCTTGGCTGCCTTAATTACAAGATATGATAAATAAGGAATACTATGTATAATAACAAAGACGGATACAGCAGATACAGGAAAAAAGAGGATCGCGCTCCCCGCGCCGAGGCTCAGAACGGCGCAGGCGAGGACGAGAGCCCGTCGATAGTCTTTGGAAGAAATCCGGTGATGGAGCTCCTGAAATCCGACCGGACGATTGACAAGCTCTTTGTCCGGCGCGGAGACCGCGAGGGCTCGATAACGGTAATTGTCGCCGAGTGCCTCGCCCGGAAGATACCGGTCATTGAGGTCGATAAGGCTAAGCTCGATTCGCTCACCGGCGGGATGAACCATCAGGGAGTCGCGGCAATGGCGGCGATGAAGGATTACTGCTCGATCGACGATATTTTCAGAATAGCCGGGGAACGCGGCGAAAAGCCGTTCATAGTCGTCGCCGACGAGATAGAGGATCCGCACAATCTCGGAGCGCTCATCCGCTGCGCCGAGGGAGCCGGAGCGCATGGACTGATAATTCCGAAAAGGCGCTCGGCGGGACTGACGTCGGTGGTTCAGAAGGCGTCGGCAGGCGCGCTTGAGCATCTGGCGATCGCCAAGGTAGCGAACATAGCCTCCGCGCTCGACGAGCTGAAGGAGAGAAACGTCTGGGTCTACGGAGCCGAAGCTGACGGCGCTCCGGTCTACGACACAAAATTCGACAGCGCGACGGCGATCGTCGTCGGGAGCGAGGGCTTCGGAATCTCGCGTCTGGTGCGCGAAAAATGCGATTTCATCGTCTCGATACCGATGTACGGCAGAGTCAATTCCTTTAACGTATCCTGCGCCGCAGCGGTCATTCTCTGCGAGGCGGCACGTCAGCTCAAGACAAAGTGAGGCAGTCCCCGGACTGTCGGAAAGGACATAAAAATGCGCAGTGATGAAAGCGCGGACAAGCGCCGCGACGACATATCCGCCGACGAGCTCCTTGCGCTTCTGCATAAGAGCGTTGAAAAGACGGCATCTCAGAAGCCCGAGCAGAAAAAAGCGGTCAGGGCGAATGTTCCCGCGGCTCCGGAGCTGAAGATCGACGACGGCGTCTACGACGACGCGAAACGCGGACTGCTCTCCGAAAACGACGATACGGACGTAGATATAGATGAGCTTATCAACAGGTTCATCAGAACTCCCGCTAAAAAGCCCGAGCCCGAGCCTACCGACGATATCGTCCGCGAGGTCTCGCGTCCCGAGGAGGATGACGACGACGTCAAGGTATTTGAGCCGTCCGGCGGCTCGGACGCAGCCGATCCGGAAGCTTCCGATGAGGTGAATATCCCGGACGAGAGCGACGCTCAGCCCGAGGAGCCCGAGGTTCCCGAGCAAAGCGGCGGGACAGACGAGAGCTACGATCTGCCGGAGGAGCTTTACGCCTCAGAGCCTGAGGATCAGCCCGACGGGATCAGCGGCATTGATGAGGACGCCGGGGACGAGCCGGCTCAGGATAGCTTTGACGAGCCTGCCGTCGAGGGCAGCACCGCTGTCTTTGACGTGAAGAA
>CACXED010000265.1 GCA_902766575.1 uncultured Ruminococcus sp.
AACGGAGTCGAACCATCAACCTGCTGATTACAAATCAGCTGCTCTGCCATTGAGCCACACCAGCATCTTTTCTCTCAGAACGTATAATATTATATCACAACAAAAACGGTTTGTCAAGAGGTTTTCTGAATTTTTTTATTTTTCGTCTTGACAATAGCGCCGCGTTATTATATAATATAGACGTTATCTATTGATGCAAAGGATTGGTAAATCAAATGGACGTAAAATTCTCCGATTTCCTTCATCTCGCCGATGGTCAGGATCTCTCTCCTGCTGCAAACGCCGCGGTCAGAGCGCTCGGCGACGGCGATACTCTGCTCCTCGATCCGGGAGTCTATCATTTCTATCCGGACAAGGCGGAAATACTGAATTACTATATCTCAAACAACGATCCCGGCGACAAGCCGACTGCCTTTCCGCTCGTCGGGAAAAAGCGCGTCACTATCGACGGTCAGGGCGCTGAGCTTATCTTTCACGGAAGAATACTGCCTTTCGTCGCCGACCGATCGTCGGATATCACGATAAAAAATCTCTCGATCGACTACAGCTCAACCTTCTACGCTCAGGCGGAGATACTTGAAGCCGATCGGTACAAGACTGTTCTGCGCTTTTCGGAGGATTCGCCCTGCGAAGTTGCTCCGGACGGACGCTTTGCTTTTGGCTCGAACGACGGCTGGGAGGATATCGTCGAGTCGCCGCTGGCGCTCGAATTCGAGCGAAACGCTGTGAGCGGAGTTGTCTATCCGTCGCCCTGCAAACCTCCTTACTTCCCGTACACCGGCGAGAAGAAGGATCACGGCTTCCTCGGCGGTATGTTCAAGGACGTTATGCTCGAAAAGACCGGCGAACGGATAATCACGATGCACGGAAGTCTCGGATTCGTCCACACGCCCGGAAATTTTGTTGTGATGACCCACTCCTCCCGCGAATTTCCCGGGATATTCATAACAGATTCAAAAAATGTGCGGCTCGAAGCGATCAGGCTCTACCACACCGCGTCGATGGGAATAATAGCCCAGCTCTCCGAGAACCTGACGCTCGAACGGGTCGTTGCGGAGCCTCGACGCGGCTCGGGACGGGTGCTCTCGGTCAACGCCGACGCTACGCATTTCGTCAACTGCCGCGGTAAAATCGAAATGACCGGCTGCAAATTCGTCTCGATGATGGACGACGCCGCTAATATCCACGGTATCTACGCAATCTGCCGCCGACTCGAAGCGCCGGATACGCTGATCTGCGGCTTCGGTCACGCTCAGCAGCGCGGAATCAACCTCTGCCGTCCCGGAGACCGGATCGCGATCATCGACAGCGACGTCACCGAAACCGTCGAGACTCGGACTGTCGTCTCGTCCGAGCTGCTGAACCCTGACGAGCTTTGCCTGAAGCTCGATTCCCCGATTCCGCCGCTCGGGAAGCATTTCTTGGTTGAAAACCTCTCGACCGCTCCGGAGGTTCACATCGCCGACTGCGAGTCGGGCAACAACCGCCCGCGCGGATTCCTGCTCTCCTCAGCCGGAAAAACTGTCGTCGAGCGCTGCAAATTCTACAATATGAACTGCGGTATTCAGATAGGCGGAGAAATGAAGGACTGGTACGAGTCCGGCGCGGTCAGCGACGTTCTGATAAGAGACTGCGACTTCGACAACAGCGCCTATGCCGGTGGAACGGCGATAACTATCTGCCCACAGCTTCGCGAACAGAACCCGCGCGATTTCTTTCACGGCAGAATCGTCATCGAAAATAACCGCTTCGTCCAGTCGTCAAAGCGAGTTCTGACCGCAAAACTCGCCCGGGAGCTGGTTTTCCGGAACAACAGCTTTGTTCTGAACAGATCGCTTCCCTATCACCCGGCAAACGGCGAGACCGGAGTCTCGGTCACAAACTGCGGCAGGATAGATATTGAAGAACTCAAGGAGTCTGAACTTAAAAAATGATCGCAAATTACCACACCCACACGATCCGCTGCCGTCACGCCTCGGGCAGTGAACGCGAATATATCGAGACGGCAATCTCCCGCGGAGTTAAGCTGCTCGGCTTCTCGGATCACTCGCCGCAGCTTTTTCCCGCCGGATATTACTCGAACTACCGTATGTTCCCCGAGGAAACCGGGAACTATTTTGAAACGATACGCTCTCTCGCCGACGAATACCGCTCCGATATCACGATCTTAGCCGGACTTGAAGCCGAATACTTCCCGGAGCTTTTCGACAGTCTCATCGAGTTCCTGACGCCCTACAGTCCGGACTATCTGATCCTCGGTCAGCATTACATCGACAACGAGTACGACACCCGGCGCTATTCGGGCAATCCCAATTCTGACGAGAGCGCGCTGAAAAGATACGTCGATCAGACCCTCGAAGCGCTCGGAACAGGGAAATTCAGCTGCTTCGCCCATCCCGATCTCATCAACTACACAAAGAGCAGCTCTGTATGGGAACGCGAGATGCGCCGTCTCTGCGAGGGAGCAAAGCGGCTCGGCGTACCGCTCGAGATAAATCTTCTCGGACTGTCAGAAGATCGCCACTATCCGCGCGCCGATTTCTGGCGCATCGCAAAGGAGACCGGCAACGAGGTCATTCTCGGCTGCGACGCTCATCAGCCTGAGAGAGTCGCCGTACCCGGTGAGCTTGAAAAGGCAAAGGCTTTCGTCGACGCTCTCGGTCTTGAGCCGCTTGAAACTCTTGAGCTGATTCCTCCCTGCAAGTGAATAAAAAAGCTCCGCTCTGCGCACAATAACGCAAAAGCGGAGCTTTTCTCCGCTTTGAAAGGAATGGTATTAGCATGGAACTCAAGGGCTCAAAAACCGAGGCGAATCTCGCCGCCGCTTTTGCGGGAGAGTCGCAGGCGCGCAACAAATACACCTACTTCGCAGCGAAAGCAAAGGAGGACGGCTATAATCAGATCGCCAATATTTTCCTCGAGACCGCCGACAACGAGAAGGCTCACGCCGAAATCTGGTGGAGACTCCTCGCCGGGACAAACTCCACCGAGGACAATCTCCGTCACGCCGCGGAGGGCGAAAACTACGAGTGGGTCGAAATGTACAAAAGTATGGCGTCAGACGCGCGCGAGGAGGGCTTTGATCAGATCGCCGCGCTGTTTGAGAGCGTCGCCGCCATTGAAAAAACTCACGAGGAGCGCTTTCGTAAGCTGCTGTCAAACCTCGAAAGCGGTCAGGTCTTTACCCGCGAGGGCGACCGCATCTGGATCTGCCTCAACTGCGGACACATCCACATCGGAAAGTCAGCGCCGCAGGTCTGCCCGGTCTGCGCTCACCCGAGAGCTTATTTTGAGCTAAAAGCGGAAAATTATTAAAAAATGGCTCCCTTTCGGGAGTCATTTCTTTATTTGGTGCAGTATACCATGCCGCGCTTGGCGTCGATCGTGACCGCCGTACCCGACTTGAGTATCTTTGTTGCTCCGTGAGCACCGACTATGACCGGTATTCCGAGCGCCTGACCGACTATCGCCGCGTGGGAGTCCTCGCCGTCGATCTCGCAGATTATTCCGCCCGCGTGGCGCAGGAGGTCGATTATATGGTTCGAGGTCGCCGGAATTACGAGTATATCGCCCGGCTTGAAGCTCTGGCGAGCCTCCTCCTCATCGCGGCAGACGCAGAGTATTCCGCAGACCGGCTCGCAGTCGCCCGAGGATATTCCGGTTCCGCTGGTGAGCACGTCGCCGACTATCTGAACCTTGAGGATATTGGTCGTTCCCGAAACTCCGAGCGGAATCCCGGCGGTTATGACCGCAAGGTCTCCGTAAGCCACATAGCCGTTCTCAGCGGCGACGGCGATGGCGTGCTCAAACAGCGCGTCGGAGGTCGTCTTGACCTCTATCTGCATCGGAGTCACGCCCCAGCTCAGCGAGAGCTGCCGGCAGACCTTTTCGGACGGCGAGCAGCCGATGATCGGCGTCACGGGACGGAAACGGCTCATCATGCGCGCGGTAAGTCCCGATTTTGTGACGGTGATGATCGCGTTGGCCCCGAGGTCGTGAGCGGTCGTGCAGGCGGCGTGAGAGATAGCCGTCGTGACGTTGGAAAATCCCGCGAGCTGATTCTGTCTGAAACGCTCGATATAGTTGATATCGCGCTCGGTGCGGGTAGCGATGAGCGCCATCGTCCGGACGCTCTCGACCGGATATTCTCCTGCGGCGGTCTCGCCCGAGAGCATTATCGCCGAGGTTCCGTCGTAGATAGCGTTCGCCACGTCGGTTATCTCGGCTCTGGTGGGACGGGGATGGTGAGTCATAGACTCGAGCATCTGCGTCGCGGTGATAGCCGGCTTTCCGGCGCTGTACGCCTTTGAGATAAGCCTTTTCTGGATTATCGGGATCTCCTCCATCGGGATCTCGACGCCCATGTCTCCGCGCGCGACCATTATCGCGTCCGAGACCTTGATTATCTCGTCTATGTTTTCAACTCCGGCGGCGTTCTCGATCTTGGCGATTATGCGTATATCCGAGCCGCCGTTCTTTTCGAGCAGCGCGCGTATCGACTCGATATCCGCCGCGCACTGAGTGAACGAAGCCGCGATAAAATCAAAATCCTGCTCGATACCGAAAAGTATATCCGATCTGTCGCGCTCCGAAAGAAACGGGATCGACAGCTTGACGCCGGGCACATTCACGCCCTTGCGGCTGGATATAGTGCCTCCGCTGACAACGCGGCAGGCTATTCCCTTTTCGTTTGTCTCCGTGACCTTCAGCTCGACAAGACCGTCGTCAATAAGGATTCTTCCTCCGACAGAAATGTCACGCCAGAGGTTTTTGTATGTGACTGACGCATGGTCGATATCTCCTATCGAATCGTCAAAGGTCAGCCTGAACTCGTGATCCTTTTCGAGAGTGACCGGAGAGTCGAAAACTCCGAGTCTGATCTCGGGTCCCTTTGTGTCGAGCAGCAGAGCGGTCGGAGTCCCGAGCTCGCTTCTCACCGATTTCACCATATCCGCGAGCTTTTTGTGTCCCTCGTGGTCTCCGTGCGAGAAGTTGAGACGCGCGACGTTCATGCCCGCCTTGATCATTTCGCGCAGGGTATCGGGATTTCCCGTCGCCGGTCCGAGCGTGCAGATTATCTTGGTCTTTCTCGTTTCAAGCATTTTGCTCATCCTTTCATTATGCCCGACTGCCGGGTTCAGCAGTCTTAAAAACTTAACCCATTATATTATACCATGAATTTATAAAAAGTCAAGGATAGTTTATTTTTTATCAAACATTCCGAGCCTTTTGACAAAAGCGATATAACCGGACGATTTTTCGCCGTTTCTTTCGTGATAAAAAAGTCAGCTTTTCATTGACATTGACCCGAATCTGCGCTATA
>CACXED010000266.1 GCA_902766575.1 uncultured Ruminococcus sp.
CAGACCCTCTGCCGCGCCGCTGAAAACGGCAAGGAGGTTCTCGTGATGATGGAGCTTCGCGCGAGATTTGACGAGGCGAATAATATCGCGTGGTCAAAGCTGCTCGAGGAAGCGGGATGTCAGGTCGTTTACGGCGTGGAGGGCTACAAGTGCCACAGCAAGATCTGTCTCATCACTCTGCGCGGACGCGGAAAGCCTACCTACATCACTCAGATCGGCACCGGAAATTACAACGAAAAGACCAACGCGATGTATACCGATCTCTGCCTTATGACCGCCTCCGAAAGGATCGGCGAGGACACGGCGGCGTTTTTCCGGAATATGCTCGTCAGCGATCTCAACGGCGGGTACAATGAGCTTTCGGTCTCGCCGATGGGGATAAAAAATATGATCTGCCGCAATATCGACGAGCAGATCAGAAAGGGACCGGACGGCTATGTCTGCATAAAAGCTAACGCCGTCACCGAGCGCGAGGTCATTGACAAGCTCTGCGAGGCGTCGCGCGCCGGGGTTGAGGTTCAGATGATAATCCGCGGGATCTGCTGCATACTGCCAGGCGTTCCGGGCTATACGGACAATATCCGGATCACGAGCATAGTCGGGCGCTATCTCGAGCACGCGCGGATCTATCGCTTCGGACGCGGCGCGGACGAGAAGCTCTACATCGGCTCGTCCGATCTGATGACCCGGAATCTGATCCGCAGAGTCGAGATCGCCTGCCCGGTCTATGATCCGGATATCAAGGAGGTCCTGCGGCAGATACTGAGCTGTCAGCTCCGGGACACCACAAAGGCGAGCATGATGCTCCCTGACGGCTCCTTACGCCGCAAGCAGTCGCCTGAGCCCTTTGACAGCCAGAACTATTTTATGGAGCACTCGACGCATAAACCGGCTATCGCGGAAACCTTCAGGGAAAAAGCTGTTGAGAAGCTGTCGGGAATTTTCAAAAAACGCAGATAAAAAGATATTTTGCGAAAAAGCTCTTGACTAACCTACTGGGTTTGTGGTATAATATTGGAAGACCAATCTGAAAGGAAGTATCGGTATGATTTCTACCCGCGGAAGGTATTCAATAAGGATACTGCTCGACCTCGCCGAGCACAATGACGGAGCTTATATTCCGATGAAGGACGTCGCGAAGCGTCAGGAGATATCGCTGAAATATATAGAAAAAATAATGCCGCTGCTGCGCGACGGCAGACTGATCGACAGCATCCATGGGATCGGAGGGGGCTACAGGCTCGCAAAGCCGCCGGAGAACATAACGCTGTGGGATATCCTCAAGCTCGCGGAGGGAGATATGGCTCCGGTCTCCTGTCTCCAGAAGAATGCAGTAGCCTGTGAGAGAGCCGCCGGATGCCGGACTCTGCCGGTCTGGAAGAAATATTACGAGCTGACAATTGATTATTTCAGCGGAATAACGCTTGCTGATCTTGTCGGAGCCGAATCCGGGAATGATTACATGATTTAGGCGGTCGGTCAAATGCTCAATCAGTTTTCAAGAACTCAGCTCGTATTCGGAAAGGAAGCTATGGATCGGCTTGCCGCGTCGAGAGTCGCGGTGTTCGGGATCGGCGGCGTCGGAGGCTATACAGTGGAGGCTCTCGCGCGGTCCGGAGTCGGAGCGCTCGATCTCATCGACGATGACCGTATCTGTCTCACCAACCTGAACCGTCAGCTCCTGGCGACCCGGGAAAGCGTCGGAAGATACAAGGTCGACGAGGCTGAACGCCGGATACATTCAATCAATCCCGACTGCGCGGTCAAAACCTATAAGACCTTTTATCTGCCCGAAACCGAGGAGCTGTTTGATTTTCGCGGATACGATTATATAGTCGACGCGATAGACACCGTCTCAGGCAAGCTCGCGCTCGTTGTGAACGCGAAAAAGACCGGTACGCCGATTATATCCTCAATGGGAGCGGGGAACAAGGTCGACCCGACAGCGTTCAGGGTAGCCGATATATACGAGACTTCGGTCTGTCCGCTTGCCAAGGTCATGCGTTACGAATGTCGCCGACGCGGTATAGACTCGCTTAAGGTCGTCTACTCAACCGAAAAGCCGATCCGATCGCTTGACGATGACGAAATAAGCTGTCGGACGCACTGTATCTGCCCGCCCGGAACCAAGCGCAAATGCACCGAGCGGCGGGACATTCCCGGATCGACCGCCTTTGTGCCATCGGTGGTCGGACTTATAATCGCCGGAGAGGTCATAAAGGATCTTACGTCCTTCAACTCTGCCGACAGGACAAAATAACAGTAAATGAAAGGCAATACCCAAAAATGACAAGAGATGAAGCGTGGGCGCTGCTCACCGAATTCAATAAGGACGAATTTCACTTAAAACACGCGCAGACAGTCGAGGGCGTGATGCGTTACTTCGCGCGCGAGCTCGGATATCGGGACGAGGAGGATTTCTGGGGAATCGTCGGACTGCTGCACGACCTCGATTTTGAGCTCTACCCCGAGCAGCACTGCATAAAGGAAGCCGAGCTCATGCGTGAGCGCGGGCTCGACGAGCGGCTGATACACGCGGTCGTCAGCCACGGCTGGAGCATTACGGTCGACATCAAGCCCGAGCACGAGATGGAAAAGGTGCTCTACGCGACCGACGAGCTGACCGGGCTGATCGGCGCGGTCGCTATCATGCGTCCGTCAAAGAGCGTGCAGGATCTCGAGCTCAAATCGGTTAAGAAGAAGTTCAAGAGCGCGAATTTCGCCGCCGGCTGTTCGAGAGAGGTTATCTCGCGCGGCGCCGAGCTGCTCGGCTGGACGCTTGACAAGCTGATCGAGAGGACGATACTCGCCATGCGGACCGTCCCGGTCGTCGACTGAGAAGATATCCTGAATACAGAGAAGTACCCGCGAAGCAGATGCTTCGCGGGTACTTTTATCTCTTATCGTATCAGGATCAGAAATAACAGAGGGATCAGAAGTCGACTTCGGTGTCGTAGTAGCAGCACTTGAGGAGCTTCTCCATCTCCTCCTGGCTGGGCTGGCGGGGATTCGAGCCGGTGCAGGCGTCGCCGATGGCGTTCTTTGCGATCTCGGGAAGTCTCTCGAGGAATACGTTCTCGGGAACGAAGCCGTTCTCGGTGGGATAGCTGTCGGCGCCGTAGTTCTTGATGCAGTGCGGGATTCTCAGAGCGTCGTTCATGCCGCGCAGATATGCGATGAGAGCCTTGACCTTCTCGTCGTCGGAAGCGGTCCTGTCGCAGATCTCCATGCGGTCGACGATGTAAGCGTAGCGCTTCTTAGCGGTCTCGTCCTTTGCGTTGAAGGCGATGACCTTGGGAAGATACATAGCGTTAGCCGCGCCGTGGATGATGTGAGCGCCGTAGTCGGCGAATGCGGCTCCGGTCTTGTGAGCCATCGAATGTACGATTCCGAGCAGAGCGTTGGAGAATGCCATGCCTGCGAGGCACTGAGCGTTGTGCATTCTGTCGCGGGCGTCCATATCGCCGTTGTAGGACTTGACGAGATCGTTCTCGATCATCTCGATGGCGTGGATAGCGAGCGGATCGGTGTAATCGCAGTTAGCGGTGGAGACATAAGCCTCGATCGCGTGGGTCATAGCGTCCATACCGGTGTGAGCGACGAGCTTCTGAGGCATGGTGTGAGCCAGCTCGGGATCGACGATAGCAACGTCGGGAGTGATCTCAAAGTCGGCGATCGGGTACTTGATTCCCTTGGAGTAGTCGGTTATGATCGAGAAAGCGGTGACCTCGGTAGCGGTGCCGGACGTGGACGAGATAGCGCAGAAGCGAGCCTTGCGGCGGAGAGTCGGGATTCCGAAGACCTTGCACATATCCTCAAAGGTGACTTCCGGATACTCGTACTTGATCCACATAGCCTTAGCCGCGTCGATAGGCGAACCGCCTCCGATAGCGACGATCCAGTCGGGCTGGAACTTCATCATGGCGTCAGCGCCGCGCATGACGGTCTCGACAGACGGATCGGGCTCGATGCCCTCAAAGAGCTCGACTTCCATTCCTGCTTCCTTAAGGTTGTTGACGACCTTGTCAAGGAAACCGAAGCGCTTCATGCTTCCGCCGCCGGTGCAGACGATGGCCTTCTTTCCTTCAAAGGTCTTGAGCGCGTCGAGAGCGTCCTTTCCGTGATAGATGTCTCTCGGTAAAGTAAATCTTGCCATTGTATTTGTTCCTCCGTTTTCGTTATTTTCCGTTTGAGCTGTTTGGTAGTTTTGACTACGTTAAAATTATAACACACACTGAGCGGGCTGTCAATTGCTTTTTAATCATACGCGATATATAGTCTTTGATATAGCCGACGGAAAGGGCTCAGAGACGGGAGAAAAAGTCGTTATAGCAAAAGCGGCGGAGAATGACACATTCGCCGTCCGGCTTTTCGAGGACGATGTCGGGCAGGGGCATACCGTTGAAGGTGTTGGTCTTTACCATAGTGTAGATCGCCATGTCGCCGAAGGTCAGCCGGTCTCCGACTTCAAGCGGCGAGTCGAAGCCGTATACTCCGATCACGTCTCCGGCAAGGCAGGTCTGCGAGCCGAGCCGAACTTTGCAGGGTTTATCGTCCGAGGCTCCCTCGAGCGGCGGTCGGTAGGGCATTTCGAGCACATCGGGCATATGGCAGGCGGCGCTCGTGTCGAGGATCGCGGGCGGGATACCGGTCGAGTCGGCGGGTCGGACGTCGAGCACCTCGGAGACAAGCACTCCGGCGTTCAGCGCGACCGCCTCGCCCGGCTCGAGATAGACCTCAAGTCCGCGCCCGCGCAGAGTATTTACGCAGCGCTCGAGCCGCGGTATATCGTAGCCATCGCGGGTGATGTGATGTCCGCCGCCGAGATTTATCCATTTGAGCGGCAGCGCGAACAGGTCGGCAAAACGCTCGAGAACCGCTCCGAGAGTTGATTCGAGCGCGTCGCTGTCCTGCTCGCAGAGAGTATGGAAGTGCAGTCCGTCGAGCAGTCCGAGCAGCTTTTCGCGCTTTTCCGGCTCAAGCGCGTCAAGCTCAGCGCGCCGAACTCCGAGACGGCTTCCGGGAGCGCAGGGATCGTAGATCTCATGTCCCTCCTGCGTCGAGAACTCTGGGTTCAGCCGCAGACCGACGCTTTTGCCCGCCGCTTTCGCACGACTGCCGTAGCGTTTGAGCTGGGTCAGACTGTTGAAAACGATATGATCGGCGTATCCGAGCAGCTCGGAAAGCTCGTCCTCGCGAAAGGCGGCTGAGAAGACGTGGCACTCGCGCCCGGGCATTTTCTCAAAGCCGAGCCGCGCCTCGTAGAGCCCGCTCGCCTCTGTGCCGTCGATATATTCCGAGAGTATATCGTAGACCTCGTAGTTTGAAAAGCATTTCTGCGCAAGCAGGATTTTACAGCCGGTGTCCTCCCGAAGCTTTTTCAGGATCTCGCCGTTGCGTCTGAGCGCAGATTCGAGGATTATGTAGCAGGGAGTGCAAAGCTCGTTTCTGCGCATCAGTCTACGAGCACCGGAGAGAAGCTCTCGGAGAAGGGCAGACCGTACTTATTAAGCGCGTCGAGATAGGGATCGGGATCGAACTCCTCGACCGTGTAGACGCCGGGCTTGTTCCACTTTCCGGTGAGCAGCATCAGCGCGCCGCACATAGCCGGAACTCCGGTCGTGTAGGCGACAGCCTGAGAGCCGACCTCGCGGTAGCACTCCTGATGGTCGCAGATGTTATAGATGTAGTAATCCTTCGGCTTTCCGTCCTTTATGCCGCGGAAGATGCAGCCGATGTTGGTCTTGCCCTTGGTGCGCGGACCGAGCGACGCGGGATCGGGCAGCAGCGCTTTCAGGAACTGGATCGGAACGATTTCGCGTCCCTCGTACATGATCGGAGTTGTTGATAACATTCCGACGTCCTCGAGACAGCGCATATGGTCGAGATAGCTCTGTCCGAAGGTCATGAAGAAGCGGATACGCCTGACCTCGGGGATGTTCTTTGCGAGCGATTCGATCTCCTCGTGGTGGAGCAGATACATATCCTTTCTGCCGACGCCTTCGAAGTCGTACTCGCGCTTGATGCTCATCGCGGGGACTTCGATCCACTTGCCGTTCTCAATGTAGCTTCCGGGAGCGCTGACCTCGCGGAGATTGATCTCGGGGTTGAAGTTAGTCGCGAAGGGATAGCCGTGGTC
>CACXED010000267.1 GCA_902766575.1 uncultured Ruminococcus sp.
CAGCAGGGTTGAGAGAAAGAGGAGAAGGTAATATTGGGTCATTACTGCCTTTCTTCAAGCTGTTCAAGCGCGGTGTTGATAGTCTTTTCGGCAATGTTCTTTTTGCTTGCGATAAGCGACGCGAAGTTTGAATTATTATCCTTTACAGCATTTATAATCGGCCAGCGTATATCCCCCTGCCAAACGGTGTCGCCAAAATCGAGAGTACGGGTATTCTCGATAATTTCAAGCATTTCCAGCGAATCCTCATCGCGTATGCCCTTGTTCTTTATCTCATTATCGTATATAGCCGGAATAACATAATTTTTGCTTTCGACCGCGAGAGCCTCGAGAATAACGCTTGTACGATTGAGGTCTGGCGCGTTGACAGGAGCTACGTTTATCCATGCGTCGATTATTCTCGTGTAGTAACTATCCTGTTCTTCGTCGTATTTCGGCAGAGGAATAATTCCGAAGTCGTCCTTCATGCCGCGAAAATCCGCGCAGCGTCCGAATCCGCCCACATGAAACAGCGAATGTCCGTTCGCGAAGGACTGTCTGCCGATCGGACGGCTTGGTTCTTCGTCGGCTACCATAACAAATGGATTGCAGACATTGCCGTCTGTGTTGTAGAATTCGGTCACCTTTTCGAGTATGGAGTATAATTTTTCATTGCCATCAGCTGCAAAATACGGAACTCCGTCCTTATCCTTTTCGATCGTCTTGACGTTGGCTCCGACCCAGATGCTCGGGACAAAGAAGTCATGCTCGGCGATCACTCCGAAGCGGTCGACGTTGAATTCGTATTTATCGTTTCCGTCAACGTCGCTGACAGCTGCGGCGGCGTATTCATAGAACTTGTCGTCAGTCCATGTGCCGTTCCTGACAAGCGAATAAGGCGATTCAAGATTCAGCTCGTCTATGATATTCTTGTTGAAGAATACGCACAATTCGGACATCAGCAGGTCTATGCACTCGTCGGTGTAGCCAAGCAGATACTCTCCTTTTATCGACAGCGCGTCGTTGAGATACTGATTGTACCACGGTTTGGTCAGGTCGGCATAGGGGAGCATATCGGGCGTCGCGACGTAGCCCTCGAGCGCGAGCGCGAAGGCGTCGCGCTGAATCAGACGGCAGAGGTCGAAATCGTCGCTTGCCGCAAGGGTACTCGTCTTGAAAAGATCGGTCGTTTCCCAGTAATTCACGTACGACGTTTCCTGAAATTCTATGCCGTATTTTTCCTCGATAATCTGGTTGCGCTTGTAGTAAGCGTCGTTGACGATATCGCCGTTTTCCTCGGTGATGTCGGTCGGGTATTCCTGCATCGTCACGACGCGGAAGACATAGTCGTCATATTTTTCGTCCGGAAGATAGTCGGCATGATACTTGTCGTCGGCGGTAGTTTCGGCGCTCGCCTGTTCGGGCGAGGTCGTGTCCGGATTTTTGCCGCTCTGGCTGTCGCCGCAGCCGACCAGAGTCTGAGCCGCCAAGATTGCCGCAAGCAGCGCGGCAGTGGAATGAAAACGTTTTCCCATTTTGCAAAATCTCCTTGTAAATTTTATATTTTCCCGAATCAGCCGGATTCCCCGGCTGATTCGGATTTTGACAATATTATTTTGCTCGATAGAACCAGATTTTCGCCGTGCGCCGTTCCTCCACGCGAGCCCTGAAGCCGCGCTCGGTCAGCTCTTTTCCGGAAAATTCGAGCGATTCCTCCGGAGCGTCAATGTCGGCAAAGACGTAGGTCTTTTCCGGATCAAGCCCGCGCAGTCTGAATAAACATTCGGTGTAGGGAGAATCCTCGCGGCGGAAGACCTGAACGATTCCGTCGCCCTCGGACGGACGGTTGAACTGCGCGGCCGACCAGACGTCGGACTTGTCGGATATCTCGGTCAGCGGATAGAAGTCCTCCGAGAAGTAGGGACGCAGACGCAGATATTCCTCGGCGCGCTCCTTAAGCCACGCGAGCTGATTTGCGTCTTTGCCGAAATCGTTTCGCTGGGAGTAGGAATAATTCGTGGTCAGCGCGGGAGTGTAGGCGCTTCTGATTCGATAAGTGTCATAATCGCGCCCCGAGCCGGTTCCGGAATAGGGCATCCACAGGCTGAAGCTGATATGATGCGACTGCGAGCCGGTTATCGGATAGTTCGCCGGACATTCCAGATCGCTCCGCCAGAGCGGTATCGAGCGGCGCAGGGTTTCGACGTCGATGCGTCTGCCGCCCGACGCGCAGTTGTCGATGATCAGATGCGGGAAACGCTCGAGCAGAGCGTCCCAGAGCCGGTAAAGTCCGTTGATGTGCTTGATTTCGGAAATTCCGCGGCGATCCTCTGCGTCGCTGTGCCGCCAATAGCCCA
>CACXED010000268.1 GCA_902766575.1 uncultured Ruminococcus sp.
CCAGAATGAGAATCAGATCGCCGAGAGTATGATCAGCGAAACCTTTGATCAGGTCAACATGACGGCGCTTATAGTCCCCGCCGGAGACACCGAGGCTGAGAGCAGGATCCTCGCCGAGCTTGAAAAATATCCCGAGGTCGAAAGCACGCTCGGACTTGCGAACGTCGAGGCGATGGACGGCTATATGCTGACCGATAAGCTGACGCCGCGTCAGTTCTCGGAGCTGCTCGATCTCGACTATGAGGTCGCTGAGGTGCTCTACGCCGCCTACGCGGTCGACGATGAGAGCTACGGACGGATAGTCGGCGGGCTGTCGACCTACAGCGTGCCGCTGATGGATATGTTCATGTTCCTCTACGAGCAGGTACAGGAGGGCTATGTGTCGCTCGACGACGAACTGATGGATATGCTCGAGAGCGCCTATATCCAGATGGATTCGGCGAGAAAGCAGCTCAGCGGACCGAACTTTGACCGTATGCTCGTTTATCTGACCCTCCCCGAGGGCGGAGACGAGACCTACGCCTTCATCGACACGATACGCGACACCGCGAAGAAATACTATCCCAACGATTCGACCGTGCTCGTCGTCGGCAATTCGACGAACGAGTACGACTTCAAGAAGTCCTTTGACGTGGACAACATGGTCGTTACGGTGCTTTCGATACTGATAGTCCTTGTGGTACTGCTCTGGACCTTCAAGTCGGTCGGAATGCCGCTTCTGCTGATCCTCGTCATTCAGGGAAGCATCTGGATAAACTTCTCGTTCCCGGCGATAACCGGAGAGCCGCTGTTCTTCCTGTCTCAGCTGATAGTCAGCTCGATCCAGATGGGCGCGAACATCGACTACGCTATCGTCATCTCGAGCCGCTTCATGGAGCTTAAGGATCAGATGCCCAAAAAGCAGGCGATAATCGAGACTATGAATCTCTCCTTCCCGACTATCATAACCTCGGGAAGCATGATGGCGGTCGCGGGGATACTGATAGGTCAGCTGACCTCAAACACCGCGATAGTCGGCATAGGTCAGAGCCTCGGACGCGGAACGATAATTTCGATATTCCTCGTCATGTTCATGCTGCCGCAGATACTGCTGCTCGGCGAGCGGGTGATAGACAAAACGTCCTTCTCTGTGCCTAAAAGGACCAGGCGGCGCACTCATCGCGGGCGCGTCCGGGTCGACGGTCTGGTGCGCGGAGAGATCAACGGAGAGATCAGCGGTATCGTCCACGCGGTCGTCGAGGGCGAAGTGAATCTGAGCGTGATCTCCGGAGACACAGCAGATGTCACAAAACAGCTCCCGGAGGGAAAAGAAGAATGAAACTGAAATTTACAAAACTGTTATCTGGACTGCTCGCGCTGATAATAATCGCATCGGCAATGCAGTCAGGGCTGCTCGCAGACGATGGGACGGGTTCGGATGATGATATGATCGTTATTTCAAACGCCGACGAGCTGCTCGAATTTGCCGAAAACTGCGCGCTCGACAGCTGGTCGGTGGGAAAGAACGCGGTTCTCGTCGCCGATATCTCGCTTTCGGGCATTGACTTTGAGCCGATCCCGACCTTTTCCGGAATATTCGACGGCGGAGGTCACACGATAAGCGGACTTGAGCTCTCAAAGGGCTCTACTCCGACCGGATTCTTTTCGAGAGTCAGAGAGGGCGCGCTCGTCCGGGATCTCAGGATCGTCGGGACGATCAGCGCTTCGGGCAGCGGCTCGGGCGTCGGAGGAGTCGTCGGCAGCAACGCCGGAACGCTCATTAACTGCGGCTTCAGCGGAGTCATATCCGGCAAATATTCGGTCGGAGGAGTCGTCGGCGACAATCTGCTGCCGGGCGAGCTCTACGACTGCTCCGCCGTCGGCAGCGTCGAGGGCGAGAGCATGACCGGCGGCATCGTCGGAAACAACGCCGGAACTCTCGTCAACTGCGAAAATCACGCCGGAGTCAACACCGCCGGAGCCGACCGAAAGCTAAGTCTCTCGGACATCAGCATAGAGCTCGACCTTTCAAAGCTGAATGAGTCGAGCCTGCTCGGCTCGATGAACGTCGCCAGCGATACC
This sequence comes from uncultured Ruminococcus sp., assembly GCA_902766575.1. GTDB lineage: Bacteria > Bacillota > Clostridia > Oscillospirales > CAG-272 > Flemingiibacterium. Next base: position 2,062 of record CACXED010000268.1, read on the forward strand.
GGCGGCGTAGCGGGCTATTCGTCCGGAATGGTGATGAGCTGCAGGAATTACGGCGTGGTCGGATATCAGCACATCGGCTACAACTCGGGCGGTATAGCCGGACGCTCGAGCGGATTTGTCAGCGGCTGCGAAAATCACGGGTCTGTGTACGGACGCAAGGACATCGGCGGAATCGTCGGTCAGTCCGAGCCCTATGTGACGCTCGATCTGTCGGAGGACAACATCGCAAAGCTCCAGCGGCAGATCGACGAGCTTTCGGAGCTTGCCGATAACACGATAAACGATGTGGGCGACAGCTCCGACCGGATGGTCGACCGGCTTTCGGGTATGAACGGCTATCTGAATTCGGCGGGCGGAACGCTGAAAAAGCTCGGGACGCAGGTCAGCGACTCTGCCGACGCCGCGGTCGGAGAGGTAAACCGGCTTTCAAACGTCGCCGCCGACGTCGTGACACGGATAAACAGTCTGTCCGGAACGGTCGACGAGCTGGCTCTCGACGTTACCGAAGGGCTTGATAAGCTCTCTGCGGCGACCGACGAGCTGGCTGAGGCGTCGGCGATAGGCAGCGACGCGCTGAGGGAGCTGTCGGAGGCTTCGGATTCCGCGGCTTCGGCGCTCGAGTCGGGACGTTCTCACGCGGATAAGATCGTCGACGGTGCGGATGAGCTGCGCTCGTCGCTTCAGATTAAGGACAGCGAAAAGATCCGCCGCTCGCTTGATAAGATCGAGGACGGCTTTGACGGGCTGTCGGCGATCACTGGCGAGCTTGAAGCCGCGGTGAATTCGCTCCTGCGGACGCTCCGGAACTGCGGCTGGACTGAGGGCGCGGTCTCGGCGGTCAGCGACCTCGGAGCCGAGATCGAGGATATTGGCGCTTCGATGTCCGCCGTGAGCCGCGAGCTGAAAAAGCTCTCGGACGCGCTGATAACCGATCCGGAAAAGCTCGACTCGGCGGCTGAGGAGATATCCGCCGCGTTCGATTCCTTTGCGCAGGCGTCAAGAGAGCTCGACTCCGCCATCGCTTCGGCTCATTCGGGAATGACCAAGCTGAGCAACGGCATAAAGGCGCTCAGCGTCGGCATCGAGATCGGAGACAAAGCGGCGGTGGACGCCGCTTTCGAGCAGATTAAAGAGTCGCTTGAGGAGCTTAAAACCGCCCTTGACGGCATCAGATCGGGAGCAGAGAGAGCGCTCTCGGCGCTTCGTGGGATCAGTTATCTCGACACCGACGGGATCATCACCGCGTTTGAGGAGATGCGCGATTCGGCTGCGCTCGCGTCCGAGGCGGTCAGAAAGCTCATCGGGCAGCTGAAGGTCATTAGCGAGAACACCTCGATCTCCCTGCCGAATCCGGAGAGGGGCAGACTTCTCATCGCCTCCGGCTTCAGCGATCTTAAGACGGCGACGGCATCGCTCTCGGCTTCAATCAAGGATTTCTCGTCCGGGATGAAGCGGCTGAGAGCCGGGCTCTCGGATCTGCGGGACGGGATCGCGGTGAACGACGCTTCGGCGGTACGGAAATCGCTTGAAAACATCAATTCCTA
>CACXED010000269.1 GCA_902766575.1 uncultured Ruminococcus sp.
ACGCGCTTTGACATCAGGCGGCCGGCGACGCTGACGCTCTTGCCGACCATTTCGTCAAAGTTGTCCTTTATATCGGACGAGTGGTTGGTAACGTCATATTTTGTGATCTTGAAGGGATCGTTTCCGGCGTCCTGAAGCGCGGCGAGCTTTTCGCGGCGCACCTTTAGGAGCTCGCTTATATTCTGTTCGGTCTGTTGAGCGTTCTGATTTTCAGCCATTTTCGTCTGTCCTTTTTATGATTTCTTTCTGATTTCGAGAATTTTGAGCTTGATAACCCCGTCGGGAGCTTCGACCTCAGCAACCTCTCCGACCTTTTTGCCGAGGAGAGCCATTCCGATCGGCGACTGATCCGAAACGTTGTTCTTGAGCGGATCGGCCTCGTTGGTGCCGACGATATTGTACTCGTCCTCCTCGTCGTACTCCTCGTCGTAGACCTTGACGGTCATGCCGAGGTTCACGGTGTCGTCGGTGAGCTCGTTCTCGTTGATGACGACGACGTTCTTGAGGATCTCCTCCAGCTCGTTGATTCTGGTCTCGACCTTAGCCTGCTCGTTTTTAGCCTCGTCGTACTCCGAGTTCTCGGAGAGGTCTCCGAAGGAACGCGCGACCGCGAGGGCTTCCTTTACCTCGACTCGCTTTATATTTTTCAGGTAATCGAGCTCATCGGTCATTTTCTTTTTGCCTTCGGCCGTGAGCACCATAGGTTTGTTCGCCATGATCTTTTCTCCTTTTAGTTATTTTTATTGAGGATCTCTATCGCTTTCTGAAGCTGATTGTCTTCAGAATCGGTGATCTTGTAGATATTCTTTCCCTCGAGGGTCTTGTCAAGCTCGACTTCCACGTCCGGGATAACTCCGACGCCCTCGTAGTTGTCAGAGAAAGGCGGGCAGTAGAGCCTGTAGGAAATTCCGAGTCCGGTTCCGTCCGAGAGCGGGATTATCGTCTGCATCGTTCCCTTTCCGTAGGTGACGGTTCCGACGACAGTCGCTTTATTGTAGTCCTTGAGAGCCGACGTGAACAGCTCCGCGGCGCTCGCAGTTGAGCCGTTGGTCAGCACGCACATCGGGACGTCGAGCTCGGAAGAGTCGGAGGTATAGGTCTGAACGACATTTCCGCTGGCGTCGGTGATCCTTGTGATCGGCCCCTCGGGAAGCAGATAATCGAGGATATCGGTTATCGAGCGCAGATCGCCGCCCGGATTGTACCTCACATCAAAAATGAGCTTTGTGACTCCGCCGTCGATAAGCGTCCGGCAGGCGTCCTTGAACTGATCCGGAGTTCCGAGATCGAACGAAAGGATCCTGACTATGCCGATGGTCGGATCGGACTCACAGACGCGGCTCATAACCGTCTGCTCGTTGACATAGCCGCGCTTGATGCGGTACTCGATCAGCTCGCCGTCGCGGACGACAGTGAACTCGGCGATTGTTCCGGCCTCGCCCTTGAGCTTGGAGATCGCGGCGTTGTAGCCGATATCGGCGACGGCTTCATCGCCGACATAGACGATCATGTCTCCCGGCTGAAGTCCGGCTTCGAGCGCCGGAGAGTCGGGCATTACGCTGATTATCTCAATGACGTTGTTCTGATAGATAACATAGACGCCGATTCCCTGCATCTCGGCGTTGGTGTCGGCGACAAGCTCCGCGTACTGCTCGCGGTCGAGATAGTAGGCGTATTTGTCTCCGGTTCCGTAGACATAGCCGCGGATTGTCTCGTCGACGAGCTTTTCCTCGTCGATCTCGCCGATGTAAAGCGCGCGGTATATCTCGTCGATAGCGCTGAGCTTTGAATAGAGCTCCTGCCCCTCGACCACCGAGTTCAGTTCCTTTTTATATTTATTGCTGAGCCCGACATAGGTGATCTGAAACGTCACCAGAGCCGCCAGCAGCATGAGTACCGCCGACGTTCCGATCGTGATTTTTTTGGACATAGCTAAAACCTTTCAACAGCCTTTACTGTTTATCAAGCAATTCCCGGCGTCAGTCCGGGAAATACGCTCTGTGATTGACCCATTCCCCGTTAACACGAATCGAGAAATGGCAGTGGTTTCCGGTCGAAGCTCCGGTTGAGCCTGCCTTTGCGATGACCTGACCGCGCTTGACCTTATCGCCGACCTTGACAAGGAGCTTTGAATTGTGCGCGTAGAGCGTGTAGATTCCGCCGCCGTGATCTATCATGATATAGTTTCCGTAGCTCCAGTGCTCGGTCGCGGTGACGACGGTACCGTCGTTTGCGGCGTATATATCGGTACCGTAGCGCACAGGGATATCGACTCCGTTGTGGTATTCAGCCTTTCCGGTGATCGGACTGGTTCGCCAGCCGCACTCCGAGGTTATGCGCGTGTACTGGGTCGGAACAGGCCAGAGGAGAGTTCCTCCGACATACTTGCTGTTCAGCTTTTTCTGCTCCTCCTCAAGCTCCTTTATACGGGCTTCAAGCTGTGCCTCGCTCTCGGCTATCTGCTTTTCCAGATCATCCTGAGCCGCCGCGTAATTGGCGGAGGCCTTTTTGAGGTTTGTCAGGTACTGCTCGTTCTCTTCCGATTTCTGTTTTATAGCCGCCTTGTCAAGCTCGAGCTGAGCGGCGACAGCCTCCTGCTCGGTTTTCATATCCTCAAGCTCGTCTTTCTGATCGACAAGCGAGCTCTTTTCGTCCTTGAGGCTGTCCATGATCTTTGCGTCGTATTCAAGCATCTCGCCTATGCGGTCGACTCTTGACAGAAAGTCGGACAGGCTCTCGGCGCCGAACAGCATAGCGAGATAGGAAGCGTCTCCGTCCTCATAGGTCACGCGCAGGCGCTCCTTGAAAATCTCATACTTTTCGTCGTATTCGGTCTGCTTGTCGGAGATCTCGAGCGTTTTTTTCTGTATGCTTTCCTCCAGCGCCTCGATGTATTCATTCTGGAGGTCTATTTTGTCAAGCAGCAGCGTCAGCTCCCGGTCGAGCTGAGTTTTATAGCTCAGCGCGTCGGATATTGAACTTGACGCGGCGGCAAGGTTGCCCTTGACCGTTTTCAGATCGGAGTTGAGCTTGTTCATCTTATCCTGAAGGCTCTGCACCTTGGAATCATTGCTGAACTGGCTGGAGCCCGATGCCGCGCTGACCTCGATCCGAGCCGGAGCGAGAGTGTTCATCATCGCTGCGCACAAAAGCAGAAGAACCGCCGTCCGGGCGAGCTTTTTCGGCTTTAATATATGAGACTTGTTTTCCGGATTATTCATAAACCTCTATCCCTTTCGCTGCGGGTCGGAAAGCCCGGACCCGTATCGCTTACGCTTTCAGATATCTTCTCGTAGAGATAGTACTTCCGATGATGCCGGTTATGATTCCTATTGCGACGAACGCGATGGCAAGCGTTATGCGTATGTCGCCGAAGCTGAGTATCGTGAGCATATTGAAATTGTCTCCGATCATCGTGACCGCGTAGCCGTACATATACCACTCGACGAGAAACGCGAGCCCGCTTGATATCAGTCCGATCAGAATTCCCTCAAAAATGAACGGCAGTATCACGAACCAGTCGGTCGCGCCTATATAGCGCATTATCGTGATCTCGGTGCGGCGGGAATGTACCGCGAGCTTTATCGTGTTGATGATGACGAAGATGCTGACGATGAAAAGTATCGCCATGAACCAGATAAGCACCATCGAGACGCCGCTTTTGACCTTTTCGATAGTGGTAGCGAGGTCGAGACGGTCGTTCACCTTGGCGACGCCGTCGATCTGCCCGATCTGATAATCGAGGGTCGCGACCTTGGAATTGTCTATATATTTGATCACAAACGAATCGCGCAGCGGATTGTCGTCGGCAACGATATCGTAGAGATCGGTGTGTTCCTTGTATTTTTCTCTTTCTTCCTCCAAAGCCTGTTCCTTGGAGATGAATCTGACGTCACCGACGTTGTCGAGCGCGCGGATCTTGGCTCCGATCTCCTCGACCTCCTCGTCGGTCTTTTTTTCGTCGATAAAAACGACGATCTCGTTGAGCAGTCCGAGCTGCTCGAGATTGACGTCGATATTCCTTATAAGCAGCCAGAAGCTGCCCATCACGACAAGGCAGCTCACAAGCACCAGTATCGACGCTATCGTCATAACGCCGTTGCGCCAGAGACCCTTGATGCTCTGGCCCATAAAGTAGGAGAGCTTATAGCGCTTCATAGCTTCATACCTCCCACCTGATCGCTGATGACCTTGCCGTCCTGTATCTTGACGACTCTCTGCTTGAAATAGTCGACGAGATCCTTTTCGTGGGTGACGACGATGACGGTCTTTCCGCGCTTATGTATTTTAATGAGGAGATTCATTATCTCAAGCGACATTTTCGGGTCGATATTGCCGGTAGGCTCGTCCGCGATAATAATCTGCGGATTGTTTGCCAGAGCTCTTGCGAGGGCGACGCGCTGCTGCTCGCCACCGGAGAGCTGATTCGGGTAGGAATTCATCTTGTCGGTGAGGTTGACGATGTTGAGAAGTGCCGGTACGCGGCGCTTTATGACCTTGCTCGACTCTCCGACGACCTGCATTGCAAAGGCGACGTTCTCAAAAACGGTCTTATTCGGGAAAAGCCGGAAGTCCTGAAAAACGACGCCCAGCTCGCGCCGGTAATAAGGCACCTTGAAGTTGGAGAGCTTTGACAGATCGTACTCGACAAGAGAGTTTTTATTTCCGACCTGTCTGTTCACCCGGACGGTCAAATTGCCGCCGCTGATCTTCTCCTCCCGAAGTAAGAGCTTCATCAGCGTGGTTTTTCCGGCGCCCGACTCACCTACGATGAATACGAACTCGCCGTCGGCTATCTTGAGATCGACCCCATTGAGCGCGACCGTGCCGTTCGGATAGATTTTTTTTACATCTTTGAATTCAATCATTAGCGGTAACTCCGGACAATGGAAATAAAAGCATCA
>CACXED010000270.1 GCA_902766575.1 uncultured Ruminococcus sp.
ATCGGGAGTTTTGTCAAAGACCTCGAACTCCCCGTATTTTCCAAGAAAGTCCCACGACAGGTCGCCGGGATTGACCGCAAAGCCGTCGAGCACAACAATTTTCATAAAATCACCCTCCTCAAGAGTTTTCTTCAATTATACCACAGTTTTTGCCGATATGCAAGTCTCTTGGCGTCAAATCTCCGCTTTGCACGATTGTCGCGCTCCGTCGTCCGTAAATATAATGAAATGAGGTCATCCGACCTTACGAAATCATATGAAAGGATCACTCTGAAATGTCATTTCTTTCCGACCTCTCGCCGGGAGAGGCTGCATATATCGAAAACACTCCGCCGTCCGGCTCAAAAAGCCGTCTGATCGAGCTCGGCATAGTCGGCGGAACGAAAGTCGAGTGCATCGCCGACGCTCCGTTCGGCGGCGCGAGCGCTTATCTGATACGCGGAGCGGTCGTCGCGCTCCGTCACTCCGACGCGCGGGAGATACTCGTTCAGCGGATACCTCACGCCTCAAGAATGGCGCTCGGCGTCGGCAGGGCAAGACTGAGACGATGGGACTGACCAGAAGGCTCGAGGACAGCCAGAAGCCGCTGGCCGCTCAGAGCCCGGATGAGACTGTGATCGCGCTCGCCGGGAATCCGAACGTCGGCAAGAGCAGTCTGTTCAACACGCTGACCGGCTCGGATCAGCACACCGGCAACTGGACGGGCAAGACGGTCGCCGCCGCTTCGGGCAGAGTCAAAGAAAAATTCCTGCCCGAGGACTTTTCCGGACGGCTGACGCTCGTCGATCTTCCCGGGACATATTCGCTGAAAAACGGCTCGCCGGAGGAGATCGAAGCGCGCGACTTTATAAAAAGCGGCGCGGCTCAGGCGGTCGTGATCATCTGCGACGCCTGCTGTCTCGAGCGCAATCTGATACTCGCTCTGCAGATACTCGAGCTGACGCCGAGAGCTCTGCTCTGCGTAAATCTTATGGACGAAGCGCGGCGAAAGGGCATCGAGGTCGATCTCGCCGCGCTCAGACGCGAGCTGAAAATCCCGGTGATCGGCACGAGCGCTTCGACCGGAGAGGGGCTGTCCGAGCTGATGAGCGCGGCGGCTGGCGTAGCGTCGGGAAGTATAACGCCGCCCGAATCGCCGCCCTTTCTCTATCCGCCCGAGATAGAGGAGCTCATATCCGGTCTGCCGCGCGCCGACGCGATCGCAGTCCTCGCCGGGGAAAAGCCGTCTGAAATGACGCCGGAGCTTGAAGCTCTGAAAAAAGCATCGGAGGATTCTCCGCCCGGCTATATCGCCGACACGATACTGTCGCGCCCGGTCATCGCCGCCGAATTCATCGCATCCGAAGCGGTGAAAAGCCCATCGGGCGGCGGATACTCGGAGTTTGACCGGAGGCTCGACCGGGTGATAACCAACCGTTATCTGGCGCTCCCGCTGATGCTGCTGATGCTCGCCGGAGTGTTCTGGCTGACGATCGTCGGCTCAAACTACCCGTCGGAGCTGCTCGGAGCGCTGTTCGACCGGCTCGAGGGCTGGATATACACTCTCTGCGACTTTATGCCCGAAAATGTCCGTGAGGGACTTGTCAGCGGGATGCTCCGGACGCTTTTCAGAGTCGTGTCGGTGATGCTGCCGCCGATGGCGATATTCTTCCCGCTGTTCACGCTGCTGGAGGATTCGGGGCTGTTCGCGCGGATCGCTTTCAACTCGGACGGCGCGCTGAGCCGCTGCTCGGGCTGCGGAAAGCAGTCGCTGACGATGGCGATGGGGCTCGGCTGCAACGCCGCCGGAGTCGTCGGCTGCCGGATAATCGACTCGCCGAGGGAGCGGCTGATCGCGATACTTACCAATAATTTCATGCCCTGCAACGGCAGATTTCCGATCCTCATAACAATTTCGGCGCTGCTCTGCTGGGGATCAAAGCTGTCCGAGAGCGCTGCGGCGGCGCTCGTTATGACTGCCTGCATCGCCGCGGGGATAGCTGCGACGCTCGGCTGCTCAAAGCTGCTCGGTCTGGCGCTCCGGTCAAAGCCCTCCGAGTTCAGACTTGAGCTGCCGCCCTATCGCCGTCCGAGGATAGGTCAGGTCATCGTCCGCTCGATCTTAGACCGGACGCTGTTTGTCCTCGCGAGAGCGGCTGCGGTCGCGGCTCCGTCGGGGCTTGTGATCTGGCTTCTGGCAAATCTGAGGGTCGGCGACGCGAGTCTGCTCGCTCATATCTCCGGAGCGCTCAACCCGCTCGGAGCAGCGCTCGGACTTGACGGAGTGATGCTCTGCGCGCTGATTTTAGGCTTTCCGGCAAACGAGATCGTTCTGCCTCTGGCGCTGATGATGTACACGGCGGGAAGCTCGCTCGGCGGCTCTGAGGGGCTTTTTGAGGTGCTGACGGCGAACGGCTGGACGCCGCTGACCTGCGTCAATACGCTGATCATGACGGTTTTCCGCTTTCCCTGCTCGACCACTCTGCTGACGATCAAAAAGGAGACCGGGAGCCGTCTCTGGGCGCTGCTCTCTATACTGATCCCGACCGCGCTCGGCATCGCGCTCTGCCTTGTGACGACGGCGATTTATAAAATTTATAATTTATAAAAGAGGATAAAAATCGCGGACGATATCCAAAAAACACACCGGATATCGTCCGCGATCCTCTTTTCTTTTCTTTCGTCTTTCTCAATGTCAGTCGAAAAAACGGCGATAATTCAAGTTTTTTTGCTGATCTACTTGACTTATTGCATAAAATATTATACAATATTATTTGTTAAAAAGCAATACACATAAAAAGCAAGTAGGTGGACAAAATTCCGACACAAATTGTTTACAACAGCGATACACCCGGCTTTGACCACTCGGTGAGCTTTTATAACCGCGAGGTCAGCTCTGTCGAGAGCGACCGTCAGATACTCGACAAGCCGCTCGTAGTCAACTGCGTCGGACGGGTCGATCTCTCCTGCCGGTTCACCACAAATTCCAAATACGGCAGACACGACTATTATCTGATGTATCTGACCAGGGGCGCGCTCGACGCCGTGATCTGCGGCAGCGCTCACCGCATAGTGCCGGGCGACGCCGTGATCTTCCCGCCCGAGCGTGAGTACCATTACTCAAATTCCGGAAAATCCGGCGTTCAGTATCTCTGGACTCACTTCACCGGCTCGGAGGCAGAGCGTCTGCTCGAGCGCTGCGGCTTCGGCGCGCACGGTGTTTTCAAGGTCGGCATCGACGAAAAGATCTCCGCGATGTTCATTCAGCTCATGGAGGAATTCATCCGGCGCGACGGCTTTTTCGTCGAATCCGCCGCGGCAAAGCTGACCGAGATCCTTATCTCCATGCGCAGACGGCTCGACGCCGCCGACGATCAGCCCACAGGCTCGGTATCGAGGGTATTCGAGTCGATACGCTTCATACACGACAATTATAAAAAGCCGCTGACCAACGAGCAGCTCGCAAAAATCGAGCATCTGAGCGTCTCGCAGTACATCGAGCTTTTCAAAAAATGCACCGGGACTACTCCGCGCTCCTACATAATCGAGCTGAGAATACGAAACTCCTGCGATCTTCTCACCCGCTCCGACCTGACTGTCGCTCAGGCGGCGCAGGCAGTAGGCTACGACGACGCGCACTATTTCTCGCGGCTTTTCAAGTCCTACCGCGGCGTCTCGCCCGAGCAGTACCGGAGGAGCCGTTCATGACGCCTGAAACCGACTCTGTTTCGGCCGCGCGCTTTGAGTCGCTCTGCCGGACGGCGCTCACTCTCGACCGCGACCGGAACGGCATCGGAACTCTCGGCGAGAGGACGCTCCACGCCGTCCTGAAGCAATTCTACGAGCCGGACGCCGCTTTCCGCGAGGTCAAAACCGGACGCTTTGTCGCCGATATCAGGCGCGGTCAGAGCATCGTCGAGGTTCAGACCCGGGCTTTCCGGAACCTGCGCGAAAAGCTGCCGGAATTTCTGACCGAGAGCAGCGTCAAGGTCGTTTTTCCGATCGCCGGAATCAAGTATATAAGCTGGGTCGAGCCCTCTACCGGCGAGATAGTCTCCCGGCGCCGCTCGCCGAAAAGGGACAGTCTCTGCGACTTCATGCTCGAGCTCTACGAGCTCAGACCGATACTTCCGCTCGAGGGGCTCTCCTTTGACGTCGTGAGCCTTGAAATGGAGGAGTACAAGCTGCTCAGCGGCAGAAGCCGGGATCGCAAGCGCTTCGGAGCCGCCCGGGCTGAGCGGATCCCGACCCGGCTGCTGTCGATAACGACCCTCGAGGAGCCGGAGGACTTTCTCGCGTCGCTTCCTGCCGGGCTCGGAGAGGAGTTCACGTCAGCCGAGCTCGCGTCGCTGGCAAAAATCAGCAATAACGCCGCCGGAAAAATCATCAGTACTCTCGTCACCCTAGGAGCTATTGAAAAATGCGGCTCAAGAGGGCGGGCATATCTATACAAAAGGATGGTAAAATAAAATGAATCAACACAGGCTGTTCGAGGAAGACCTCGATTCATATCTTGCGCCCTATGCCGGAGCGAATCTCATCGTCAACGAGTCGATAATGCCGCTTTACCGCTCCGGAGAGTCGGGAGAGCTGACTATCCGTCTAATGGACGGCATAAAGAGGATCGTCAGCGTCAGGACCGCGACTCTCGACAAAACTTTCACCGAGGGACGGGACTATCTTGTTAAGGATGGTCGGCTCGTCATTCCCGAGGGCTCGGAGATAAGGATCATGCCGTGGTCGGAATACAATCCCACAGAGGGTCAGTTCGACTGCGTGAACGGCGGCAAGCTGATCTTCGGCGAGGCGAATACGATGCACACAAGACAGTACGCCGTCACCTACGAGCCGTCGGACGACATCTTTGCCGCAAAGTATTTCCCGACCGCCGCGCCCGAGCTCGCCCGCTCGAGAGCGATACTCGGAAAGCGCGAATTCAGGCTGGCGTTCTACGGAGACAGCATAACCTACGGCTGCAACGCCAGCGGGCTTTACGCCGGAGTTCCGCCCTATATGCCGGTCTACCCGGTGCTCACCGCGGAAAAGCTCCGTTCCGAGGGCTATGCCGTCGACTACTACAACCCCTCGATCGGCGGAATGGACGCGCGCTGGGGCAAGGCTAACGCCGGGCGCTATTTTGCCGACCACAGCCCGGATCTTACGGTCATTGCCTTCGGAATGAACGACGGTACCGGCAAAGTTCCGGTCGACGATTTCATCGAGAGGATCAAAGCTATCGTCGGAACTATCCGGAAGATCAATCCCGACGCAGAGTTCATTCTCGTCGCTACGACGCTGCCGAACCCGCTGAGCCGCTTCGTCGGGCTTCAGGAGGAATATGAAGAACCGCTCTGCGAGCTTGCAAAGTCAGAGGGCTGCGCTCTGCTCAACATGACCGAGCTTCACCGGACGCTGCTTACGCGCAAGGACTACTGGCACATGACCGGAAACAACATCAATCACCCGAGCGACTTTCTGGCGCGGCTCTACGCGCAGGGCGTGCTCGCGCTGCTGGGAGAATAATTATGAAAGCATATGAAAGACTAATAAAATACGCCGCCTTTCCGACCGCTTCGGACGAGTCGTGCGAGACCTGCCCGTCTACAAGTGAACAGCTCGTCTTTGCGCGCGCGCTTGCGGATGAGCTCAAAGGAATCGGCTGCACCGAGGTCGAGCTCGATGAAAACGGCTATCTGTTCGCGACGATACCGGCTTCAGCAGGCCTTGAGGAGATCCCGACAATCGGCTTCATCGCTCACATGGACGTCTCGCCCGACGTAGAGGACAGGAACGTAAAGCCCCGCGTCGTCAGCTGTGACGGCGGAGACATCGTTCTGAACGAGGAGCTGGGGATCGTCCTGTCCGAGAAAGAATACCCGGTGCTCGAAAAGTACCGCGGAAAGACTCTCGTCGTCACCGACGGAACAACCCTGCTCGGCGCCGACGACAAGGCAGGCATCGCCGAGATCGTGACCGCCGCCGAGCGTCTCATCTCAAACGGCTCTGTCCGTCACGGCAGGATCAGGCTCGGCTTCACGCCAGACGAGGAGATCGGACGCGGCGCCGACCGTTTCGACGTCAAACGCTTCGGAGCGAGCTACGCCTATACGGTCGACGGCTCGTCCTTCGGCGAGGTCGATTACGAGACCTTCAACGCCGCGTCGCTCAGGGTCTCTGTCCGCGGAAAGAGCATCCATCCCGGCGACGCAAAGGACAAGATGATCAACGGATCAACGCCTCGACGGTTGCCGTTGAGTATATCGGACTTCTGCCGCCGCTCGAGCGTCCCGAACACACCAGCGGCTATCAGGGCTTCTACCATCTGACCGACATGAAGGGCTCGGTCGAGCAGGCGAGCCTGTCGTTCATTCTGCGCGACCACGACTACAAGAAGCTCCTCGAGCGCTGCGGGATCGCAAAGCGCGCCGCCGATGAGCTCAACCGCCGCTACGGAGCCGGTACGGTCGAGATCTCGATCACCGATTCCTATCGCAATATGCGCGAAAAGATCGAGCCGGTATTCCATATCGTCGAAAACGCTTACCGCGCGGTCAGCGAGCTCGGCGGAACTCCGGTCAGCAATCCGGTGCGCGGCGGTACGGACGGAAGCAGACTCTCCTTTATGGGACTTCCCTGCCCGAATCTCGGAACCGGCTCGCACAATCATCACGGGCGCTTTGAGTTCGCCTGCGCCGAGGAAATGGAGCTCTGCTCCGAGCTTCTCATCCGCATCGCCGGTATTTTTGCCGGAACCGACGATTTGAAATAAAACTCTTGACAAATCCCGACGACTGTGATATAATATTTTATACGGTCGTTCCGGGATGTAGCGCAGTTGGTAGCGCGCCTGCTTTGGGAGCAGGATGTCGCAGGTTCAAATCCTGTCATTCCGACCAGCTCCGGATATTGTCCGAAAGCCAAAGACCGGAGAGCCGCGCATCCGCTATGATGTGCGGCTTTTTTATCTAATATTGAAAATCTGGCGCAGGCTCTGCCGGGAATCAGCTTCCGGACCAACTGCCGCCCTGAAAGGTATGATCAAAAAATGAACGGCTTCAAAACTACTCTGACCGGCGGGCGACTCGGGAAAATGTTCGGGTCGGCTGCGGACGCTTTTTTACATAGGATCGACCCTCAGCTCCACGCCGGAGCTTACATAGGCGAGCACTCGGGCGGCTTTGCCGAAACTGAGTTCGCCGGGAAATATCTCGACACGTCTGTAAGATACTGTAAATATTTCAAGGTCATCGGCAGAGACGCGGACGCCGCGCTCGCGCTTGCCAACGCAAAGACTGTCGTCGGCGCTATTATCGAGAACCAGCGCGAGGACGGCTATATCGGCGGGCTTGGCGAGGGTCACGAGACCGAGGGCTTTTCGGTCTGGAATCAGGCTTTTACAATGCTCGGACTCGTTTCCTACTTCGAGCTGACCGGAGACCGCGCCGCTCTCGGAGCCGCTGAGCGCATCGCCGAATACAACGCGCTGGTCTTCATGGGAGGAGCCGATATCTGCGGAGGTTCAAACAACGGCAGTCAGCACCTGTCGCTGCTGCTCCCGCTTGTCCGGCTCAGCAAATACTCGGATAACGGCTCGATAGCGCTGTTCGCGCATTTTATCGTTTCGAGGATACGCTCGTCTGACAACGATTTTCTCGATTTCGGTTCGATACTCGAGCTGCGCTCGAAAAAGGGCATCGAGAATTTCGTCGTCCTGCTCGGACTCCTTGAGTACAGCGAGCGCTTCGACTTTCCCGACGCGACAGACGCCTGTATGAAATACTGGGACGAGCTCGCGTCGACTCAGATCCGCGAAAACGGCAACGGCACGCTCGGCGAGGTCTGGACCGAGAACGGCAGCTCTCCGCGTATGCTCGGCGAGGCTGACCGTCCCGACGAGAACTGCGTCGCGGTCGGCTGGATTGAGTTCAGTCTCGCGCTCTGGCGGCTGACGCACGAGCCGAAATATCTCGACGAGATCGAGCGGACGCTCTACAATCACCTGCTCGGCGCGGTCAGCGAGGACGGAGCCGATTTCGCCTACTATCAGCCGAACTACGGCAAAAAGCTCAACCTCACGCCCGAATCGATGTACAAATGCTGCCGTTACCGCGGACACTCGGCGGTGAGCCAGCTTCCGGATATGCTCTTTTCGCGAATGGGAGACACGATCTTCACGATGGTCTATACCGACGCGGACTACGAGGACGAGGACGTCGGGATCGAGGAGCGCGCGGTCTATCCCTATGGCTCTGAGGTGAGCCTGAAGCTCAATTTCAAACGCGAGTGCCATCGGAAGCTCGTGCTGAGAGTACCAAAGGACGTGAGCTCTGTAGAGGTGCTTCTCGATTCGGTGCCGCTCGACGTAAGACCCGAGCGCGGGCTGATCACCCTCTCGATAAGCGCGGGAGGAGTACACGAGCTTAAGCTCTCCTTCGGCGTAGAGCCTGTGCGAAAGCCTGCAGTCATAGACGGAGTCAGCCGGATCGGCTTCACCTACGGCTGTCTGCTCCTCGCAGCCGAGACCGACGGCGATCCCGAAGCGCTGACAGTCGATCCGGACGCGCCGATCATCCCCTGCGGAGAGGGCTTCGGCTTTAAGATCGGAGACGTGAAGCTCACCGACTACGCCTCGGCAGGCAGGTCGCACGGCTTTGTAGTCTGGTGCCGCTCTGCCGGATGAATCGGAGTTTTGTAATATTTGTGTAAAGTCTGCCCCTGTCGGATAAAAAATAACCGGCTCGGGCTTGACTTTTTTCGCGCGGTATTATATAATAGAAGGTGTGAAATAATGATTGTGTAAAATTATGCTTTACTGGAGTAAAAAATGGATATTTTCGACCTGATAACACTTCTCGGCGGTCTGGGATTTTTCATGTACGGTATGTCGCTGATGGGCAGCGGGCTCAAGAGCGCCGCAGGTTCAAAGCTCGAGGCGATTCTTGAAAAATTAGCCGGAACGCCGATCCGCGGAATACTGCTCGGCACAGCCGTCACAGCGATAATTCAGTCCTCGTCGGCTACGACCGTAATGGTTGTCGGTTTTGTCAACTCGGGGATCATGAAGCTCGCCAACGCCGTGGGAGTAATAATGGGCGCGAACATCGGTACGACCATGACCGGATGGGTGCTCTGTCTTGCGGAGGTCAGCGGAGAATCGGTGATCTTCAGCCTGTTCAAGCCCTCGACCTTTGCTCCGCTTCTCGTTCTGATCGGAACTATCCTTATCGTCTTTGTCAAGGACTCCAAAAAGCGCAATATCGGAAAGATAATCCTCGGCTTCGGAACGCTGATGGTCGGTATGTCAAATATGTCCGACGCCGCCGCTCCGCTCGCAGAAATGCCTGAATTTGCCGATTTCATCACGATCTTCTCCAACCCGATACTCGGCATAATATTCGGAACAATAATGACCGCCGTGACCCAGTCCTCGTCGGCTTCGGTCGGTATCATGCAGGCGTTGGCGCTCTCGGGGATACTTCCATACTCGGCGGTTATCCCGCTGGTGCTCGGAATCGGAATCGGCGCGAGTATGCCGGTCATGATCTCCTCCATCGGAGCCAACACCGGAGGCAAGCGCACCTCCTTTATCTATCTTTATTTCAACATCCTGCGAACGATCATAGTCGCGCCGGTATTCTACATCGCCAACGCGGTGTTCAGGTTCCCGTTCATGCAGGAAAACGCCACAATGTTCGGCATCGCGCTGATCAACACCTGCATCAACGTTATCGCGACTATAATCCTCTATCCCTTCGCCGGACTGCTTGTCAAGCTGACGGTGCTCACCGTCCGCGACAGCAAAAAAGCCGAGCACACCGGAGACCCGATGCTCGAGCTCATCGACAAGCGCTTTCTCGCGACGCCCGAGTACGCGCTCAATCAGTGCCGGACGGTCATTTCGCACATGGCTGAGATGGATCTCTACAACATCACCACAGCTATGAAGCTCCAGACCAGATACGACGAAAAGCTCGGCAGGATCATCGAGGAGAACGAGAACCTCGCCGACGAATACGAGGACGCGCTCGGCTCATATCTCGTCGAGATCAGCCAGATGAATCTCCCCGAAACCGAGAGCTACCGCGCTTCGATGTATATCCACTCCATCGGAGACTTTGAGCGCATCTCCGACCACTCGATGAACCTCTGCGAGCTGGCGCAGAAGATCGACCGCCAGCATATCGCCTTCTCGGACGGCGCAAAACAGGAGCTCGACACGATCAACGCCGCGATAACCGAGATCCTCGAGCTCGCCGTCAAGTCCTTCCGCGAGTCGGACATGAAGTCGGCGATACGCATCGAGCCGCTGGAGGAGGTCATCGACGTCCTCTGCGACGAGCTCAAGGACAGGCACGTCAAGCGGCTTCAGCAGGGGCTCTGCTCGATCGAGACCGGATTTGTGTTCAACGATCTCGTCAACAACTACGAGCGCATCTCCGACCACTGCTCGAACATCGCGATCTACGTCCTGCGCTCAAACGACAAGATCTTCGACCCGCACAAGTATCTGCTCGGCATTGAGCACAAGGAATACTTTGAGAGTATGTTCCGCGAATACAGCGACAAATATTGCAGCGAGATCGGAATCAAGGTCTGATTTCGCAAAGAAAAACGCGCCGATGGCGCGTTTTTTGCGTTATCCCTTCGGCTTGCCCTTGAAGCAGACCGCGACGAGCCAGCCGAAGCAGATCGCCGCGGCGATTCCCGCGGAGGTCGCCGTAAGCCCGCCGGTCAGCGCTCCGATAAGCCCGCGCTCGCCGATCGCCTTTTTGACTCCGTTCGCCAGAGAATAGCCGAAGCCGGTCAGCGGAACCGTAGCTCCCGCTCCGGCGAAGTCGACCAGCTTTCCATAGAGACCGACTCCGGTCAGCGCCACTCCGGCAACAACATACAGCACGAGTATCCGCGCCGGAGTCAGCTTTGTCTTGTCGATCAGTATCTGCGCTATGACGCAGAGCGCTCCTCCGACTGCGAACGCCCAGATATATTCCATTACCTTATCCATTTTTTGCCTCCGTACTGCCGGACATCGTGATCCTGACAAGATGCGCGACGCCGGGGATCGTAAGCCCCTGCTGCAGGCTCGCGGGGCTCATCAGCGCTCCGGTCGCTACGAATAGAATGTCGGTCAGCTCAAGATCGGCGAGCTTCTTCATTATATACGCCGACAGCACCGTCGCCGAGCATCCGCAGCCTGAGCCTCCCGCGTGGACGTCTTGCCCGATCCGATCGTAAAGCAGAAGCCCGCAGTCGCGATGAACTCTCGCAATGTCGATCCCCTCGGCCCGGAGAAAGTCGACGAGGATCCCGCTTCCCTCCCAGCCGAGGTCGCCGGTGAAGATCGCGGAGAACTCGTCGGGGCTCTTGCCAGATTCGTCAAAATAGCGCTTCAGCGTATCGACCGCCGCCGGAGCCATCGCCGCGCCCATGTTGTTGGCGTCGTTGATGCCCTTGTCGGTGACTCTGCCGGGCAGAACCTCCGAGATATACGGCGGCTTATTGTGTCCCTCGATTATGAACGCCGCCGAGCCGGTCGCCGTCCACTGAGCCGTCGGCGGGCGCTGACCTCCGTACTCGAGCGGATATCTGAACTGACGCTCCGCCGAGCAGTTGTGCGATGACGTGACCGCCGCAGCCCGGTTCAAAAGCCCGGAACTTACCGTCATCGACGCGAGCATCAATCCCTCGGCGATTGTAGAGCAGGCTCCGTAAAGTCCGAAGAAGGGCGCGTCGAAGTTCGCGAGTCCGTAGCCGCTCGACGTACACTGATTGATAAGATCTCCGGCAAATATCGCGTCGATATCGTGGATCTTGTAACCTCCCGAATCGAGCGCGCGGTTCAGCGCGAGCCGCTGCATCTCGCTCTCAGACTGCTCCCAGGTCGGCATACCGAAGGTGTCTGTCTCGTCAAAGCCGTCGAAGTACTTCCCGAGCGGGCCCTCGTGCTCCTTTTTTCCGACGATATTTCCGGTCGCGGCGATCGACGGCGGGTTATTCAGCCTGATTATACCTTTCTGCATCAGAATATCCTCCCGGCGATATAATAAACCACACCGTAAATCACCGACGCGAGCGTGCCGTAGAGTATCACCGGCCCGGCAATCGTGAATATCTTGGCTCCGACTCCGAGTATGAAGCCCTCGGCTTTGGTGTCGAGCGCGGGCGAGACGACCGCGTTCGCAAAGCCGGTGATCGGCACGAGCGTTCCCGCTCCGGCGAATTTCGCGATGTTGTCAAAGACGTTCAGCCCGGTCAAAAGCGCCGCGATGAACACCAGAGTCACCGGTATGAGCGCCTTGACGTTCTCCTCGCCGATTCCGAGCGCCTTGTAGATATCTCCCGCCGCCTGTCCGATGCAGCAGATCAGTCCGCCGACGAAGAACGCCTTTGCGCAGTCGGCGGCGAGGTTCGATTTTTTCGCGCGCTTTTCGGCGTATTTTTTATAGGTCTTATCGTCCATTTCCATTTGATTTTCCTCCTGCAAATAAAAGCTCTCCCGCGGATTAGTTTTTCCGCGGGAGAGCGATTTATGCGTTTTTCAGCCGATCAGCAGCTTTTCGAGCGACGCTATGTCCTCCGCGATGAAATCGGCGCGGTGCTCCTCGAACTCAGCCCGGCTTCCGTAGCCCCAGAGCACGGCTATCGACGGCAGACCATTCTTCCGTGCGCCCTCGATGTCGTGCAGACGGTCGCCGACCATGATCGCTCTGCTCTTGTCGAGAGGATGATTCTCAAGCGCCCACGCGATCACCTCGTCCTTTTTCGTCCGTCTGCCGTCGAGCTCGCAGCCGAACGCCGCGTCGAAATATTTCGAAAGCCCGAAGCGCTCGAGTATCTTCTCCGCTGAAAAGATCGGCTTTGAAGTTGCAAGCACGAGGTCGGCTCCAGCCGCTTTCAGCCGCCCGAGCAGCTCGTGGATTCCGTCGTAGACCCTGCAGTCGTAAAGCGCGCCGCCGCCGTTGTAGAGCTCGCGATAGTACGCGACCGCCTGAATTGCCTGCTCGCGCGAGAAGCCGTAAAATTCCATGTACGAGTCGTAGAGCGGCGGTCCGATAAAGCGCAAAAGCTCGCTCTGCTCGGCTTTTATCCCGAATTTTTCGAGAGAATACTGCACCGAGCGCGTGATTCCGCTCGCCGGGTCGGTCAGCGTGCCGTCGAGGTCGAATAAAATGTGATCGTATTTTTTCATTTTTAATTCCTTTATATGTTGACATGGGTGGGCTTATGTGATAAAATAATGGTAATCTTTTTTGTGAGGTAATCAGAATGGCAAACTTTATTACCGAGCCTGAGCGCGAAATTCCGGTCTCGGGCGAATGTGACGTGCTTGTCTGCGGAGGCGGTATCGCCGGAATTTCCTCCGCGCTCGCCGCAGCGAGAAACGGCGCTAAGGTCATACTTATCGAGCGCGAGTTCATGCTCGGCGGACTGGCGACGCTCGGACTTGTGACGATATATCTGCCGCTCTGCGACGGCGAGGGAACGCAGGTCAGCTTCGGCATCGCCGACGAGCTTCTGCGTCTCTCGATAGCCCGCGGAGTCATCGAGGACAAATATCCCGGTCCGTGGCTCGAGGGCGGCTCCAGGGAGGAGCGCACTAAACGCCGCTTTGAGGTGCAATACAACCCGAACATCTTCGCCTGCGACGCGGAAAAGCTGCTCGTCGACAGCGGAGTCGAGATCATCTACGGCACGGTCGCCGCTGCGGCTGTCGTCGAGGACGGCAGGATAACCTCGGTTGTCGTCGAAAACAAATCGGGACGCTCGGCGATAAGCGCCAAGGCTGTCGTCGACTGCACCGGTGACGCGGACATCTGCCAGCTTTCGGGCGAGGAGACCGCTCTGTTCGGCAAGGGAAACGTCCTTGCCGCATGGTACTACCGCTACAGTCCCGAGTATGGCGTAAAGCTCAAAATGCACGGCTTTGCCGACGTCGTCGGGGACGACAAGAAGTCGGCGGCTCAGCAGCTGATTCCGCGCCGCTTCAAGGGCGTCGACGCCAAGATGATCAGCGAGATGGAGATCATCTCCCATCAGCACGCCCTCGCCGACGCGATGAAGCTCCGCGAGACCGACGGCTCGACTATCCCGGTTATTTTCCCGACGATCCCGCAGCTCAGAATGACCCGAAAGCTCGTCGGCGCGGCGATCCCGACCGACCAGCCGACCCACAAATTCGAGGAGACGAGCATCGGTCTCTACTCCGACTGGCGCAAGAGCGGTCCGGTCTACGAGCTGCCCTACGGTTCGCTCTACGGAAATCGCGTCAAGAATCTCATCACC
Organism: uncultured Ruminococcus sp.; assembly: GCA_902766575.1. Taxonomy (GTDB): domain Bacteria; phylum Bacillota; class Clostridia; order Oscillospirales; family CAG-272; genus Flemingiibacterium. Next base: position 14,263 of record CACXED010000270.1, read on the forward strand.
GCCGGACGGAATATCTCGGTCAGCGACGAGCTCTGGGACGTCACGCGCGTGATACCCGTCTGCGCGGTCTCGGGCGAGGCTGCGGGAACTGCCGCGGCTATGGCTTCAGCGACCGGCGAGAGCTTTTCCGAGCTCGATGTAAAGGCGCTCCAGAAGCGTCTCTCGGACGCAGGAGTAAAGCTCCACTGCTCCGAAGTCGGACTTGCGAACAAAGCCTGAAATTTCTACTCAAATCTGTCGTCTATCGGAAGTCCGGGGATCAGCTTGCGCTCCCCGGGCTTTTGCTCTGTCCTGACCTGTGTGCGCGGAACGCCGTCGAAATCGAAAACGACCTTTCCGTCGGCTAATTTCAGCCGCGCCGAGAAGCTGCTGCCCTTCTTTGACACAAAGCCGTCGATAATATCGGTCGAGCCGGTTTCGAGCAGCTTTTTCGCGCTCTCAAGGTCGATGATCTTGCCGAGCAGCGGCGAGCGGAATCCGAATTTGCAGCCGCTTTTCCAGCCCTTGCAGCCGTATCCGAAGCGTGTCCGCACGACCTCTTTGCCGCAGAGCGGACATTTCCCGACCGGATCTCCGGCAAAGCCGTCTCCCTGCTGATTTTCAAAGACCTCGGCTATCTCGCGGCAGGCGAGCGCGGTCGAATCGGCTATCGAGCACTCGCCGCGATAGACCCGCTTAAGCGCCCGTCCGAGCTCGGCGGTCTTGTATTTGTCCATACCGATGCCCATCCTCGCCAGCGACTCGACGAGAAACTCGCCGTCCGGCAGTATCGTGTAAACGTCCTTTTTCAGGGCGATGTAGCCGCTTTTCTTCGCGTTGTCGATTATCGACGTCCGCGTCGCCTCGGTTCCGAGCTCAAGTCCCTCGAAGATAGCGCGGTATTCCTCCGCGTCGTCGTCAGGAGTCAGCCCCAGACCCTCGAAAGCCTCACGGAACTCGTCCGAGTCGCCGTCGGCAGATTTCAGCTCGTCGCGGAACGGGTTTTTAAGATAGTTGTTCAGCGTCTCGATCGTGTAATGCTTGGGCGGCGAGGTCTCCTTTTCGACCGGCGCGAAGTTTATGTTGACCGGCTCGCCCTGTGAAAGCTGAGGCAGAACCTTGTCCTTAGCGGTACAGTCGTCGAATTTCGTCCAGCCCGGCTCGACGATGACCATGCCCTTGAGCGTGAAATCCTCGCCGCTCTGTGGCGGATTACCGACCCTTATCACCATTTCGGTGCGGTCGACTATGCAGTCCCGCTCGCAGTAAACCGCCGCGAAGCGCCGCATCACCGCGCCATAGACCTTGACCTCGTCGGGCGAGAGCTTGGATTTGTCGGGCATTTTCGTCGTCGGAGTAAGAGCCGAGTGCGACTCGATTTTACTATCGTCGAAAATGCTCTTTGCGTCCTTGAATTTCACTGGGTAGCCGAGCGAGCGCACCGACGCGAGTATGCTCTTAACCTTGTCCTTTTCCGCCGTCGCAAGGTACTCCGAGTTCGTGCGCGGATAGGTCACAAAGCCCTTTTCGTAGAGTCCCTGCAAGACCTCAAGGCTTTTCGTCATCGGCATCTTGTACTTTTTTCCGAGGAAGCTCTGGAGCTTGGTCAGCGACCAGAGCTTGCCGGGATTCAGCCTGTCGCGCTTGCGTTTGACAGACAGTACCGTCGCTCCGAGCGAATTGTACTCGGCGCACTTCCGCTCGGCTTTATCGCGTTCGGATGCGGAGAATTTCAGTTTTGAGACAAGCTCGACAATCTCGCCCTTGGTCTGGCATTTCGAGACGAGCGCGAGGTATTTATCTGGCTTGAAATTCCTTATCGCCATGTCGCGGTCGTAAATCGCCTTGACTATCGGCACTATCACCCGCCCGACGCGGAGTAGCACACCTGATTTCAGCGTCGCATAGCGCGTCAGATTCACGCCGTAGAGCCAGTCGATATAGGTTCGCGCAAAGCCCTCGTCGGCTAAATTGTTGAACTCAGCCTCGGCGCGAAGCTCACCGACCGCGGCGCGTATAGTCTCGGGCGTCTGGTCGGGCAGCCAGAGCCGACAGAGCCTTTTGGGGATTCTGCTCATATCGTCTGTCCCAAAGGCTTTCATAATGCAGATGCGGACGATGATCTCTCCCTCGCGGTCGGAGTCTCCGGCGTTGACGATGGTATCGACGTCCGGACGCAGGCATTGAGCTTTTATCACATTGAACTGATCGCTGCTCCGGTCGTCCTTCGAGCCTTTCCTCGGCTCGTATTCGAATTTTTCCGGAAAGCAGGGGAGATTCTTCATCGTCCATCTGCCGTCGGGATTCGGGTTGTAGTGCTCGATGTCGCAGAGCCCGAACAGATGTCCGAACGCCCATGTTACGATGTAGCTCCCGACCGTGATGAAACCGTTCCCGTTTACACGCGAGCCCTCGAGGGCGGAAGCTATGTTCCGCGCCAGCGAGGGCTTTTCTGCTATTATCAGTATCAAATCAGCGCCGCCTCCTTTAAGAGGAATATCCCGGCAAAAATCGTGAACAGGCTCATCAGCGTTGAGATCAGCAGTATCTGCGACGCCAGCTCGTAGTCGGATTTCATCTCCTTGGCCATGATGTAGCTCGAGACGGCGGCAGGTCCGCTGAACAGGATGAAGATTACTCCGAGTCCGATCCCGCGGAAGCCGAGCGCTATTCCGGCTGCGACCGCGCAGATCGGCACGACTATCGTCTTGCAGGACGACGAGAGTATCGCAAGCCCTACTCTGCCCTTCAGCGACTCGACCGTGAAGTTCGCGCCGAGGCTTATCAGCGCCAGAGGCATCGCCATATTGGCGAGATATCCGAGCGAACGGCTCGCCAGCAGCGGCAGCTCAAGTCCGGTCAGCTTCCAGAGCATCGCGAGGACTATCGCGATGATCAGCGGATTCGTGACTATCGTCTTTCCGATCCGCTTAATCAGCGCTCCGGGCGAGAGCCTGACGTCCTCAGGTGCGAAGATGCTCAGAATTATCACCGCGTAGATGTTGAACAGCACGACGACAAACGGCAGCACCATCGAGATCGTCGCCGCGCCCGCCTCGCCGAACATATTTGTCGCGAGGGTTATGCCGAGGATCGCCGAGTTCGGACGGTAGACGCCCTGAATGAACGCACCGCGCTTGGCGTTGTCTTTGATGAAGATCGGCACAATCAGGCTCGGAACGACGAACGAGACGGTAACTCCAACGACGCAGAAGATGATCAGCCCCACGTCGAGCGTATCTCCCGCATCGGCGGTCACGATGTCAACAAAGAGCAGCGCCGGAAGGCTCAGCTTAAAGACCAGCTTGTCGCAGATCGCGACGAACCCGTCGGTTATGAATTTCTTCCGCTTCATCAGCACGCCGAGCAGCACCATGATGAAGATCGGCGCGATTATATTCAGACTGTATATAAAGCTGTCGAGCATAGTTTCTTCCTTAGTTTTATTTCAGATAATCCGGCAGAAACTCCTTTGCGACCGCCGAGGTGACGAAGCCCTTGGCGGCGTCGAGCGTGAATTTCTTCAGAGTGCCATAGTAGATCGTTCCGTGCGCCGCAGCAAGCTCAGCCGTGTAGTCGGACAGCATATAGAGCTGGAAGCCGAGACGCTCTTTGTTGTACTGCACAACGACCGGATTCATGATCGGCGACTCGATACTGACCTCGCCGTTCTTTTTGACGATGTCAAAGGTCAGCATACCGCCCACAAGGTTTATCGCGTCGTACTGCGAGTTGAGGAAATTTCCGAGGGAATAGACGACGAGCGTCCTGTTCCCGTTCTTTCCGGTCTGCCACTCGACAGGCTGGATCGTGTGCGAGTGCATACCGAGGATAACGTCGGCTCCGGCGTCGGTGATAGCCTTGGCGAGGGATTTCTGCTCGGCAGTGACCGTGGTCGCACCGTCGGTTCCCCAGTGCATGACGCAGATAGTCACGTCGGCGAGCTCTTTTGCCTTTCCGATCATCCGGACTATTTCGTCCTGGTCGATAAGCGGTATGTAGAGCTCGCTCGACGCGGGCAGAGTCATGCCGTTGAGCCCGTAGGTATAGGACACGAAGGCAATCTTGATTCCGTTCTTCTCCACGACGCGGATGTCCTCGTAGTCGGCTTTATTATAGTAGCCGCCGAGCAGCGTCACCGGCTGGCTGTTCCAGAAGTCGATGCTTCCCTTGAGCCCGGCTTCCTTTTTGTCGAGCATATGGTTCGTCGCGATGTTGACGATATCGAAGCCTACCTCGACGAGCGCCCGCCCGGCGTCCTGCGGGCCGTTGAAGTTCGGATAGCCGGAAATTCCGAGCTCATCGCCTCCGAGCGGCGTCTCCTGATTGACGAACGCGAGGTCAGCCGATGCGATGAAGTCCTTTACTCCATCGTACATACTGACGAAATCGTACTTTTCGCCGTTTTTTGCCCGGTTCTTAGCGTCGGTGTAGACCATCTCGTGGATGATATTGTCGCCCGCCGCGAGGAAGCTCACGCGCTGCTCGTTTGCAGTCGGTACAGTCGGCTTTGGAGCAGCCGTCGTTGAGTCGGCGGGCTTGGAGGTCTGAGCGCCGGTCGATGTTTTTTCCGACTCATCGTCGCCCGGCGCGGATATCCGGGTCACATCCGGGTCAAGCCAGCTCGGCGAGTCGGACGCGCCGCCTGTCGGTCTGTCTCCGCAGCCGACTGACAGCAGCATAAGTCCGGTGAGCAGCAGCGACGCGAATTTTCTCAGTTTCATCTCGGCGAACCAGCCTTTCCATGCGCGCAGGGCTCGTCGAAGAAGCCGGCGAGGTCAGCCCAGAGCTTTCCGTCGCGCTTTGTGAAGCCGAGCTTCAGCGCGAAATCCGGATCGACCTTCGCGTCGAGCCAGCACTCGTGGACGCCGTGCAGGTCGATGAAGTTCATCGTCTGCCGTCCCATGATGAACAGCGCGTCGAGATCGTCGGTTCCCTTTGCCGGACTGAGATCGGTTATGTGCGCGCCGCCCGAAGCCAGTCTGAACTGGCAGATTCCGACGAGTATGCCGTCTACCCACGCTCCGTAGCAGAGCGCGTCGGGATCGAACTCTGCCTCGCAGTCGACGCAGAAGCGCTCCTGCTCGGTTTTATCCTGTATCGGTTTGACTATCAGCATTTTTCAACCACGCCTTTCGTTCTGAGCCTTGGGCTTGAGATTTTTCAGATATTCGACCTGAGATTTAGTCAGATGCCGCCAGCAACCCGGCTTCAGGTTTCCGAGCCTGAGCTCGCCTATCGCGACACGGGTCAGTCTCACGACCTCGAGCCCGCATTTTTCGCACATTTTTCGGATCTGACGGTTGCGCCCCTCGTAGAGCTCCATTCTGAGCACTGTTGTGTCGCGCCTTGGGTCGTCCTTCATCGTAAGGACGGTAGTTTCGACCGGCAGGATGTCGTAGCCGTCGATATTCATCGGCCCGGAGAGCTTTTTGAGCGTCTCGCGCTCGACCTTTCCCCTGACCTCGACGTTGTAGATTTTCGGTATCTCGTGGCGCGGATGGGTCAGACGGTTCGTCAGATCGCCGTCGTTGGTCATCAAAAGCAGCCCGTCCGAGTCCATGTCGAGCCGCCCGACTGGATAGATCCGCTCGCCGATATCCGAAACGAGGTCGACGACAGTCTTTCTGCCGCGCTCGTCGCTCGCGGTCGTGACATAGCCGCGGGGCTTGTTGAGCATTATGTAGACATAACGCTTGAAGCCGTTCTCGACCGGCTTGCCGTTCACCGAGACCTTATCGCGCTCCGGGTCGATTTTCTGACCGATCTCAGCCGGAACGCCGTTGACGCAGACCGCGCCGCGGGCGATTTCTCGCTCGGCGGCACGGCGGCTCATGATCCCCGCGTCGGCGAGGAATTTCTGAATTCTTTCTTCCATATATTACCGTTTATTTCAGTATTTTATCGAGTATTCCGGTTTTGTATCTGATACGTTCGGCGGTCTCGCAGGCAGTGAGCGGCACCTCTCCGAGAGTCGTTCCCCCGGCTTCAAAGACTATCCGCCCGACTGTACTGCCCTCGTAGACCGGAGCCCAGAGATAGTGCGGAAGCTCGATTCTCCACGTCGCTTCGGGAGTGTCCTTCGGAACGCAGACAGTCAGACCGTCGGTGTTTTTGATCATGACCTCGTTCTTCTCGCAGCCTATACAGGGCAGGATAAAGACCGATTCGCCCGGCTTAATAAGCTCTCTCGCTTCGAGCGTACCGAAGCCGCAGTCGAGCATCGCGCGGTGGTCGTTCCAGTCGTCCGGAGCTCCGAGCGTAACCGCGACGAGGGTCACTCCGTCCCGCTCAGCCGCCGAGACGAGACAGCGCCCGCTCCGCTTGGTGTAGCCGGTCTTGACGCCTATCGCGCCGTCGTAGAGCTTCAGCAGCTTGTTGTGATTGAGCAGACAGCGCGTCTCGCCGCCGACCGAGATATTGTGCCGATAGGTCGAGACGATCTCCCGAAAGCGCTCGTTTTTTAAGGCATAAGCCGCGAGCCTTGCGAGGTCGCGCGCGGTCGTGTAGTGATTCTCGTCGTCGAGCCCGTGCGGATTTGTGAAGTGGGTGTCCTTGAGCCCGAGCTCAGCCGCTTTTGCGTTCATCAGCCCGGCAAAGGCGTCGACCGAACCGGCGACCTCGATGGCGATAGCCGCAGCGGCGTCGTTCGCGCTCTCGAGCATCAGAGCCCAGACGAGATCGTCGAGGGTCAGGCTGTCCCCGCTTTTGAGATAGACCGACGAGCCTTCGACTCCGACCGCTTCGCCCGAGACCGAGACCTGTCTTGCGGTATCGCCCGCCTCAAGGGCTATGAGAGCGGTCATGATCTTGGTCGTGCTCGCCATCGGACGCCTTGTATCTGCGTCCTTTTCAAAGACCGTGCGCCCGGTCGAGGTCTCGACGACTATCGCCGACTCGGCGCTGACCGACATTGCGGAGACCGGAACCGAAAACGCCGCTCCGAAAACCGTCAGCGCCAGCGTCAGGGCTGTGACGGCAGTTGATTTTTTGCGCATTTGAGTACCTCCCGTGATAAAACTCGGTTAGAGTTTCCCACGGAAAGTTAACGGCTATTCGCGGTAGAGCCGACCTTGTTTTAGCTTATTCGGCAGTTTTTTCTGCGTCTGTCTTATCCGTCTCGCCGGATTTCTCCTCTTTTGTCTCAGACTTGTCGTCGTCCTTTTTTCCGTTCTTTCTGAAGATAGCGGCGATGCGGGAGATAACGTCGGGCGAGCGCTCGATGAGGTTGGAGACAGACTCGATGGTGTCGTTGACCGGCGTGTTGGGGCCGACGTTGAGCAGCGTAACATTTCCGTCGGGAGCGACCACGAGGAATCCGACCGGGCTGACCGTAACTCCGGTTCCTCCTCCTCCGCCGAAGTTGGTCTGGAGCTGAGTCGGCTTCTGAGAGTTCTCAGAGGCGTTCTTCATGTTCTTACCGAGATAGTCGAGTCCGCCCGACGCAAAGCCGACCATGACCTTTGAGACCGGGATGATCGTCGTTCCCGAGGGAGTGTTTATCGGATTTCCGATGATGGTGTTGGCGTCGACGACCTTCTTGATCTCCTCGAGCGACGCCTGAATGATTTCGGTGAGCTTGTTTTCTGCCATTTTTCTGTCTCCTTTAATTATTTAATCTATTTAATCTTTGATGTACGCGATCAGCGAGCGGATCGCCATGTCGAACAGCTGCCAGAGTCTGAATGAAAAGGTCAGGTCGATCTGAGCCGACGGCTTTTCAGACAGGAAGTCCGGCTCGACCGTGAGCTCGCTTTTTTTAGTGGTTTTCAGCGTCCCCGACGAGACGAGCAGCGCGTAGAGATTCTGCACCGCTCCGATGATCGCTCCGTAGAGTATCGCGGTCTGAGCCGCGTCTCCGGTCGCGACGCTGAGTTTTATCCTTCGCAGTCCGATCCTGAGATGCTTTCCGAAGCGGACGATAAAGACCTTAGCAACCCGGGTCAGCTTTGAGATCAGCTCGCCGAGGTCGGTTTTTTCCTCGGCTTCGGGCTCGTCCGACCGATCGCTTTCGGCCGCTTTAGCCTTTTCAGCCTTTTTCGCCTGCTTTTTTTGCTTTTTCAGACATTTTTTTTCGTCTGCCAGCTCCTCTGACCTGAGCTTTTTCCGGAATCTGTCGATCCGGTAGTCCCGGAGCTTCAGCTTTTTTTCCCTCTGCGGCAGGAGCTTTATTTTTATAAAGCCGACTCCGGCGATGAGGGTCAGCCCGCCGTCGGTTCTGATCCTTACCGAAAGGCGCAGTAAGAGGATCGCCGTTATTATTATCGCCGCTATCAGAAATCCCATTCCGCGCCTCCGAAAAAATTTTCAGTCCTCAGTTTTTTCTCTGTCTTCCGTGTCCGTTCCGAGGTCAGGCTGTCCGAACATCTCGACCGGCGGGAGCTCTGACAGCGAGTCGAGTCCGAACACCCGCAGAAAATCGTCGGTCGTCCGGTAGAGCGACGGATGTCCCGGCGCGTCGAGCCGTCCGCAGACCTCGATCAGCTTTTTGTCGATCAGATTGTTGACAGCATAGGACGAATCCATGCCGCGGAGCTGTTCGATATACGAGCGCGTCACCGGCTGATGGTACGCGACTATCGCGAGGGTCTCCATCGAGCTCTTTGAGAGATTTCCTCCGCGCCTGACTCCCAGAGCGTCGCGGATTTTGTCTATGTGTTCCTTTTTTGTGCAGAGCTGGCAGGAGTTTTCGTAGATGAGCAGCTCTATTCCGCGTTCCGGCGAGCTCAGCTCCTTTGCGAGCAGAGCCGCGGCTTCCCTCGCGTCGTCGGCGCTCACCGAGAGCGCCTGCGCAAGCCGCTCGAAGCTGACCGGATATCCGGCGGCGAAAAGTATCGCCTCGAGCGCGGGCTTGATATTTTCAATTTTTTCAGTCATGACGGCGTCCTTTCGGCTTTGCTGCGGTTGAGCGTGACCGCGTAGTCCTGCGGCCCCTCGTCGAAGCTGTACTCGCCGACCGGACGCAGCGTCACGCGGTTCTTCTTGATAAGCTCGAGCACCGCTAAAAAGGTCGCGATGAGCTCGCTTTTCGTCTCGGCGGTCAGCAGAATCGACGTGTAGAGCGTCTCTCCGTGCTTCACAAGATAGCGTATTACGCCGAAGATCTTTCCGGCGACCGGGACTATCGGAGTGCGGAGTATCTTTTCAAATGGCTGCTCGGCGAGAGTTTTGTTGATCTTTTCGACCTGAGTGCGGTCGAGAGCGCGCATGACCGCAAGCATCGCCCGCTTCAGCGACTCAGCCGACTGAGGCTCGAGACGTCCGCTGTCGGGCGTGACCTCGTCGGTATCCTTGGCGACACGCCCCGAGAAGCTCTCGAACTGCCCCGAGAGATACTCGGCTGCGGCTTTCATGCGGCGGTATTCCTCCAGAGCGGCGGCGAGCTTTGCCCGCGGATCCTCGCCGCTCTCGGGCTTCGGCAGGAGCATACGGCTCTTTATCAGCATCAGCTCGCTTGCCATCGTGATGAACTCTCCGGCGATCTCCATGTCCATGCGCTTCATCTCGTCGAGGTACTCCATGTACTGCTCAAAGATCAGCGCGATGGGAATATCGGTAATTTTAACCTTGTTCTTTTCTATCAGCTTCAGCAGAAGATCCAGCGGCCCCTCGAAGCTCTGAAGTTTTACGCTGATATTTTCCATTTCAGTGTATAATAAGTCCGATCAGACTCAGCATCCCGTTCGATATGAACTGGGACGCAGCCGAGAGCGGGCGGTCGAGTATCCCGAACATGAGCAGCAGCATCAGCGCCAGAGAGATATAGCGCTCGTACTTCATGACGCCGAAGTAATATTTATCGGGCAGCACGGCGTAGAGCACTCTCGAGCCGTCGAGCGGCGGCACCGGGATGAAGTTGAATATCGCCAGCGTCAGATTCATGTAGTGGAACATATAGACGAACCTGACAAAAGCCACAATGAGGTTATACTGAAATTCGGAGCGGATAGCTATCGCGCCGCTTCCGAGCAGCTTGACGAGCAGCGCGTAGGGGATCAGTATCACAAACGCCAGCAGCAGGTTCGCGATCGGCCCGGCAAGCGCGGTCAGAGCCATGTCGCGCTTGGGCTTTCTGAAATTCCGCGCGTCTACCGGGACGGGTCTCGCCCAGCCGAAGCCGAACAGCAGCATACACAGAAAGCCTATCGGATCGAGGTGCGCCAGCGGGTTAAGCGAAAGTCTTCCGCTCTGCCTTGCCGTCGGGTCGCCGAGCTTCATCGCGGCAAAGCCGTGCGCCGCCTCGTGGCAGGTCAGCGCGATCAGAA
>CACXED010000271.1 GCA_902766575.1 uncultured Ruminococcus sp.
AGCGGTCTGAACCTGCTCGGTCTGGGTGGTCTGGTTGCCGTTCGCGTCATAGTCCTGGAACGAGTAGCCGTTCTTCTTGAGCAGCTCGTCCATCGCGCTGCGGACGGTGGAAACGTAGGTATCGCTGAAGGTGTAGTAGAAGACCGCTGCGTCTCCCTTTGTCGACGCCGCTCCTCCGCAGGATACGAGCGAGAGCGATGCGGTGACAGCCAGTACGACTGCCATAAGAATGGAAAGAATTTTTCTGAGTTTCATTTGCTTTTGCCTTCCTTTTATTTTTTGTGATATAATTATATCGCATTTCTGTCAAAAAGAAAATAGAATAAACTACTCGGAATGTTCAAAAATCTATTGTGAAATATCGTTAAATTTTCGTCGGGCTGTGTTGCTATTTTGCCGCAGTTGTGGTATAATTCATTATAAGGGAAACGCTGATTTATGGTTGCTTTCACGCGAAAAAGTCCATAAATCAAAGCCTTTTTCGCGTGAAAGCTCCAATTATTCAGCTTATCCCAAGATTATTATTTACCGGAGGAAGTCAATGTATACAGCCCTGATAGTAGACGACGAGGAGGAGCTCAGACGCGCGATAATCGAGAGCGTCGATTGGCAGAGCGCGGGCTTTGAGGTCGTCGGAGACGCCGGAAACGGAGTCGATGCGCTCGAGCTCGCAGAAAAATTAGAGCCCGATCTTATCCTCACCGATATAAAAATGCCGATGATGACCGGGCTTGAGCTCGCGCGTCAGGTCAGAGAGCTTCGCCCGGCGACTCAGGTCGTCATTCTCAGCGGCTACGACGATTTTCAGTATGCCCAGACCGCGATACAATATAATATAATAGGCTATTTATTAAAGCCGATCTCGGCAAAGGAGCTCTCCGCCGAGCTTGAAAAGATAAAGCTCCGCATGGACGGCTACTTTGAGCGCATAACCGGCTCGGAGCGCGACCGGCGCACCCAGAGACGCTGCGAGATCAGCGAGTTCCTGCTGCCTATACTCCTCGGAAACGGCGAGGACTCGCCGGGCGACGAGCTGCTTTTCGGACGGGCGGTCTCGCTGGGCATCTGCACTCCGGGAAAGCACTGGAGCTTCGCGGTCATGGCGGTGAAGTTCAAGAACCGCGACCATATCACCTGCACCGGGAGCGAGCATATCGACTTTGTGAACAATATCCTGCGCAGCTATCTCGGATCGGAGAGCTTTCTTGTCAACGGGCGGATAATCACGCTGGTCAGCTCGGACGCGCCGGATCTCGGAGAAGCGCTGAGACTTCCCTCCCGCGAGCTTGTACAGAGCGCCGGTCGTATGCTCTCCCAGACCTGCACGATCGGAATCAGCCGTCCGTTCGATAAGCTCTCAAACTGCGCCAGCGCCTACTTCGAGGCGATCACCGCGAGACGCTATACCGCCGACGGAGCCGGTCCGATACGCTTCATCAGCGACTCCGAGCAGGACAGCGCAGGCGAGTTCGAGAACGTCGAAAAATCGGTCTACAAGCTCGAGCAGCTCCTCAAGGTCGGAACAAAGGAGGAGCTTTCGGGATTTCTCGACTCGCTCTGCGAGGAGAACGCCCGCGGGCTGAATTACCTCGTGATACAGATTTTAGCGACTGTCTACCGTACCGTCAGCTCGGTCTCGGACAGCGAAGCCCTCTCGGAGCTGATGAGCGGCAATCCGGTCTGCAGCCGCGCCGCGCTCTACGACAGCGAGCCGAACGTCAAAAGCGACATCACGCGGCTCTGCCTGAGCGCCCGGTCGATAATCTCCCGCTCGCAGAAGGAGAACACCGAGCTGCTCTGCGACAAGGTCATTCGCATAATCGACACCGAGTACCCGAACGAGTCGCTGTCGCTCACCGACATCAGCGAGCGGCTCTACGTCAGCCCGAACTACCTCAGCTCGCTTATAAAGAAGTACAAGAAGGAGAATTTCACAGCTCTCCTCAACGAGCGGAGGATGAAAGCCGCGGCGGATATGCTGATCTGCACGCAGATGAAGATACTCGAGGTCGCAAGGCGCTGCGGCTACAGCGATCAGCACTATTTCAGCTACTGCTTCAAAAAATACTACGGAGTGACCCCGATGAAAATGCGCGAAAACAAAAAAGCGGTAAACGATAATGAATGAGAACAGCAAAAATTCTGTCAGCCGCAAGCTGAAGCTCCCGACGCTGACGACGATAATAATCAGCGCGGCGGTCGCGGCGTCGGTGCTGATGACCGTCCTGCCCTTTGCAAAGGTCTACACCGATACGGTCGAAAAGGACGCCGAGACTGCGCTCGAGCAGTCGGTGCGTCAGACCACAAAGGCGGTCGAAGCCTTTATCTCGGGCATGGAGAGCCGCCTTTCGAAAATCTGCGGCGAGGCTGCCGTCTGCGATGAGCTCTCCGAAGCGGAAAAGCGGCTCGCCTTTGCCGCAAGGCTCGACGATTCCATAGAGTCGATCTGCATCTACGACGAGGACGGAAATATGCTGGTCTGCGGCAGCTCGGGCGAGCGGGAGCTTAAGGACTATGGCGTGAATCTGTCCTATGATCCCGAGCTGTTTTCACGCGCGGACGGCTATCCGGTGTCGCTGCCTCATGTGCAGACGCTCTATCGCGAATACTATCCGTGGGTCGTCACGATGGTACACCGAGAGTCGGGAATATTCGGGCCTGACAGCGTCTGCGTCGCGATTGATTTCAGCTTTCTTGAAATGGCTGAGTACATCGACAGCATCGGGATCGGCGCGCACGGATATTGCTATATAATGGATTCGGACGGGAATCTTGTCTACCATCCGCGCCAGCAGATGCTCTACTCGGGAATAGTCAGGGAGAATCTCAGCGCGCTGACCGGTCTGTCGGACGGAACTCACGCCGACGGCAGCATCGTCCGCACGCTCTCGACCATTGAGGAGATCGGCTGGCGGGTAGTCGGGGTCAGCTACCTCGACGAGATGAACTCGACCCGCGACGCGACGATAGCCAAGGCGCTCGTAACGGCGTTGATCTGCTGCGTCATAATCGCCGCGGCGACCGGAATACTCTTTTCGCGGATACTGACAAAGCCGGTTCATTCGCTGATCGACTCGATGCGCTCCTTTGAGACGCATCCGGACGGCTATCTCTACTCGCCCGCGCCTAACCACATCGCCGAGCTTCAGCTCATCTCGGATTCCTTCGGTCAGATGACCTGGATGATACGCTCTCTGATGGAGAAGAACCGGCGCGAGGAGGAGACTCTCAGAAAGACCGAGCTCCGGGCGCTTCAGGCGCAGATCAACCCGCATTTTCTCTACAACACGCTCGACTCGATCCAGTGGATGTGCGAGCGCGGAAAAAACGAGAGCGCCGTCAACATGGTCAGCGCCCTCGCAAGGCTGTTCAGGATAAGCATCAGCCGCGGTCACGAGCTGATCCCGATCCGCGACGAGCTGAAGCACGCCGAGAGCTATCTTATCATCCAGAAGTACCGCTACAGCGATCGCTTCTCCTACCGCTTTGAGACCGACCCTGGTCTCGACGACTTCCTCTGCAATAAGATCACCCTCCAGCCGCTGGTCGAAAACGCTATCTACCACGGCATCGAGCCGCTGGTCGACGAGGGAGAGATAATCATTTCGACAAAGAGCGACGGCGACGATATTCTCCTGACCGTCAGCGACAACGGCGTCGGAATGACTCCCGAGCAGGTCGAAAGTCTCCTTAAAAAGGAGCGCAGCGACTCAAGCGGCATCGGCATCAAGAACGTCAGCGACCGGATTAAAATCTACTTCGGCGAAAGATACGGCATCACCGTCGAGAGCGAGCCTGACGTCGGAACGAAGATCACCGTCCGTATTCCAAGGATCACAAAGGAGCCGGGAAATGAAAAATAATAGAATTATGCGGCTTCTGGCGCTCGTTATGCTCCTCGCGTTCATGACCGGCTGCAATGAGCGCCGCGGCGAGATCGGAGAGATAGCGGTCATTGTAAAATCCACCACGTCGGATTTCTGGCAGAACGTCAGAAGCGGCGTCGTAGCCGCCGCTACCGAGTATAACGTGAACGTGACCTTTGGCGGCCCCGACAGCGAGGAGGACTATGCCGCTCAGAACGCTATGATCACCGCAGCCGTCGCCCGCGGAGCCGACGCGATAGTCATCTCGGCAATCGACTACGAGCGCTCAGCCGACGCGGTCAACGCCGCTGCCGCCGCCGGAGTGAAGATCATAACCATCGACAGCGGAGTCGATACCGACCGCGCCGACAGCTTCATCGGCACCGACAACCGGGAAGCGGGAAGGCTCGCCGGAGCCGCCGCGCTCCAAGCGGGAGGAAAGGAAGCGGTGATCGGGCTTGTCAACTGCTATCCCGCCTCTGAGAATATCCGCGAGCGCGAGGAGGCTCTGCGCGGCTATATCGAAAAGAACGGCGGGAGGATTGCCGCGTCGGTCAGCGTCGCTTCCGACGCCGAAAGCGCTGCCGAGGGCGCGCTCGGACTGCTCCGGGAGAATCCGGACGTCAACGTCATAGTCGGCTTCAACGAGTGGGCGACGCTCGGAGTCGGGCGCGCGATCAGAGAGGCCGGGCTGTCCGACAGCGTCGCGGCGATCGGCTTTGACCGAAATATCGTCTCGGTCGCGATGCTCGAATCGGGCGAGATGGACGCTCTGCTCGTGCAGAATCCCTTTGCGATCGGCTATCTCGGCGTTCAGAGCGCGGTCGAGCTGCTCTCCGGAATCAAGATCGAGTCAAAGATCAAGACCTCGACCACCGTGATCACAAGAGAGAATATGTTCGACAACGAGAATCAGCGGATACTTTTCAGACTTGAATGACGCCGTTCTCCGAAAAGACAAAAGCCCTCCGAATGGCAGGATCAAGCTCCTGTCGCCCGGAGGGTTTATCTTTAATTTTAAGCTCTCGAGAGCAGAGCCGCGTATTCGCCGCCGAGCTCGCCGACTGTCAGCGGACGCTCACGGAAATCCGCGAGCCGCTCGTGAGTTCCGACGAGCTTTTCGAAGATCACCACGTCGTGCCACTCGCCGAATTTCACTCCGGCTGAATGCTCGCGTCCGGTCTCGTAAAAGCCGAGCCCGAGATGCAGAGCGAAGCTGCCGGGATTCGGGTCGGTGACTGTGCCGTAGAGATTCCGATAGCCCATCCGCGTCAGAAGCTCGATCAGCGCCCGATACATCCGCTTTCCGAGCCCGAGCCGCCGGTAATCTTCTCTGACATAGACCGACAGCTCGGCGCAGAAGCGGTAGCCGAAGCGCGCCTTGTAGCGGTGCGCGTAGGCGTAGCCGACAGTCTCGCCGTCATACTCGCAGACGATATACGGAAATTCCGCCGAGATCTCGCGTATCCGGTCGGCAAATTCCTCAGCCGACGGCGGGTCGTACTCGAGCGTCGCCGTGTTATTTTCAACATACGGGCGGTAGATCTCAGACAGCGCAGCCGCGTCGCTCTCTCTGACCTGACGAAGAATAACGCTCATTTCGGATCGTACCTCGCTTCGGGATTGTAGCGGCGATTGTTGTAGTCCTCCTTGACCTTTATCCACTTCTCAAGGTCGACGCCAAGCTCGTTCGCAAGGCAGATGGTGTAGTACATCACGTCCCAGAGCTCCTCCTCGACCGTTCCCTTGATATTGTCGCCCTCTGCGTGAGGCGCTCCGAGAAAGATCGCCCGGGACAGCTCGCCGACCTCCTCCACTAACTTGTAGAAATACGGGTCGGGCTCTCCGCCCCTGTAGTCCTTTGAGCGGAGATATTCCTGTAGATATTTTATCGTCGGTGATGGCATGGCAGCACTTATTTCTCGCAGTAGGTTTCGAGATATTTCTCCATGCGCTCGCGCATTTCGTCGTTCAGCAGGATCTGACCGTCGATCTCGCGGTTGTACATATGGTCGATGATGTCGCGGACGGTGACGATCGGGTGAACCTTTATGCCGAACTCCGCGCCGATCTCCTTTATCGCGGTGGTGCCCGACTGACCGCGCTCCATGCGGTCGACCGAGATGATCATATGCTCGACCCTTACGTCAGCGGCGGCTTTGAGCTGCGGCAGAGTCTCGCGGACTGCCGTTCCGGCGGTGATGACGTCCTCGATTATGACTACGCGGTCGCCGTCGGAGAGCTTGGCTCCGACCATGTTTCCGCCCTCGCCGTGATCCTTGACCTCCTTGCGGTTGAAGCAGAAGGGCTTGTCGACGCCGTACTCACCAAAAAGCGCGCAGGCGGTCGTGACGACGAGCGGGATTCCCTTATACGCCGGGCCGAACAGCACGTCGAAATCCTCGCCGACATTCTCCTTGAGGCACTCGGCGTAATATTTTCCGAGCCTTGACATCTGCGCGCCGGTTCTGTAGTTTCCGGTGTTGACGAAGTAGGGCGACTTTCTGCCGCTCTTGGTCGTGAAATCTCCGAAGCGGAGAACGCCGCTTCTCACCATGAATTCGATAAATTCCGTTTTGTAGCTCATTTTATACCTCGCAAAAAATTATTTTATTATTATATTTTAATCGGCTCGCCGTCGAGCTCGAGCTTCAGCACCATCGTTTCCTTTTCAAACTCGTCGGCGGGGACGTCGAAGATATGCAGCGTCTGGCGGCGCAGGAGCTGCGTCGTCCAGTCCTTGTCCTCGGGACGGGTGACGATATCGTATTTCAGCTCTCTGCCGTCGTTGAGCAGTCTGACCGACTTTGGTCTGACGTCGATCGGCTTGAGCGTCAGACCCGAGCTCACAAGCCCCTCCGGAATGTGGACGTAGAGCGTGTCTCCGCGCCTTGTCGTGAGCAGGCTCCGGTCGGCGAGCAGCGCGCAGGGCTCGCCGTCGAAGGACTCCTTCACGCGGTTGTACCAGCTTCCGACGCGGCGGATGATATCCGCTGCACGCTCGGGGATTCTGCCGTCGGGCATCGGGCCGACGTTGAGCAGATAGCTTCCGTCCTTGACTCTGATTTTATCTATGCTCGAGGTCAGAAAACGGGTCGTGAAGTAGTCCTCGTCGCGGCAGTAGCCCCAGCTCTGCTGACCGACCGACTGGCAGGCCTCGGTGTAGCGCTCGAATTTTCCGCCGTCGGGGACGCTGCGCTCGGGAGTTGAGAAATCGCCCCTGTCGCCCCAGCCCCGGTCGTTGATGAGTATCCTCGGCTGAAGCGAGCGGATGAACTCGTTCATCGACGGGGCGGCGATGCGCGTCGGGATATCCCAGAAAAATGTGTAGATATCGCCGTAGTTTGTTAAAAGCTCGCGTATCTGGTTCTTCTGGAACTCCTTAAGGCGTTCTATGTCCTCGATATCCCCCGGCTCGGGCATCTGGTGCGAGCTCTTTGAGTTGTAGCCGTACTTATAGTCCCAGTCGGGATTTGAGTAATAGAGCGAGAGCTTCAGCCCTCCGCGTCGGCAGGCGTCCGAGAGCTCTTTCAGAATATCCCTGCCGTAGGGCGTGTTCATGATATTGAAATCGGTGTATTTCGTATCGAACATACAGAAGCCGTCGTGATGCTTGGTCGTGAAGCAGATATACTCCATTCCGGCATTCTTTGCGAGCGCGACCCACTCGTCGGGGTCAAAGGCGGTCGGATTGAAGCTGTTCATGAGCTTTCTGTACTCTGAGCGCGGCGTGAAGAAGCGCCAGCGAACCTGCTCGTGATAGCCTGTGAGCGAGTAAATTCCCCAGTGAACGAACATTCCGAATTTAAGCGGCATTCCCATGGCGATAACCTCCTTTTCTCCATTTCCTTATATAGTATAGCACTTTTTCGACCGGTTGTAAAGGCAAAATCGCAAAAAACTCCGGAGCCGCTGTTATTTCGGCTCCGGAGTTCATCAATTTTCGCTCTTTTTTAGGAATAAGCTGAATAATTGGAGTTTTCGCGCGAAAAAGGCTTGAATTTATGGGCTTTTTCGCGTGAAAACAACCTTAAATCAGCGTTTCCTTAGGTCGTTTCTGATAAACGACGATACGATCGAAATTATCGCGACCGACTCGTTTACCGCGCCTATCCACGACCCCACAATCAGGTCGTAGATCAGGAACGCCGTCGATACCGGCGCGCCGATCATCCGCGTCAGCTTCGGATTCTTAGCCCAGAGCGCGATCGTGAACGCCGCGGACGCGCAGATCGGAAGCAGATTCAGCGCGGTTTCCCATTTGAGCAGCGCTAAAATGAAATTTATCGCGATGAAGCCGCCCGGGACAAGCGGCGATCTCGTCCACTTGGCGTTGCTGTCCGAGCGGCGCATGAATACCAGCTCGCGGAATATTCCGACAAAGTTAGGTATAGCTCCGCCGATCGCTCCAAGCAGCAGATAGTGTACGACCCACATAACGTCGGCAGTCAGCTTGCAGCCGATCAGCCTCTTTCGCTCGGTCTGCTGATATGACATGAACAGCGCCGCCATTCCGAAGGCTCCGAAAATCTGCGCGGCAATTTGCATCGGGGTCATTGTTTGATAGTTTTTCTCCTTATTTTACGTTTTCGCGGTAGGTGGTCATAGCCTCGTCGATGTCGTTCTGGATGCTGTCCTTGACCGACGCGAAGTAGGACGCGAAGTCGGTCTTGCCGTTCCAGATATAGTTGTCGGCGAGCGGTGCGTTCAGATAGGAGTTCGCCAGCGGATGATAATATTGCAGCGTCGAGAAGATCAGGTCGAGCATTTCAACCGACTCCTCGTCGCGCGAGGATTTGCCCTTGAGGACGATGTCGTACATAGCCTTGTCGATAAGTCCCATCGAATCGTAGGCGAGCGCTTCCATTATTGCTCCGGTGCGGTCGAGGTTGTCAGCCGTGATCGGTACGGTCATGAAGAACGGGCTTCCGCCGAGGTTGATGTATTCCTCCTGATCCTCGTTGTATTTGGGCGCGGGGATTATGCCGAAATCGGTCTCCGAGTCGCGCATACTGACAGCTCCGAAAATCAGCTCGCTCATGAAAAGAATATTTCCGTTCTTGAATACATTCACGTAATCGTTGCGGCAGGTGAAGCCGCCGTCCGCGCTGACGATATTTGCGACTGCCGTCAGACGCTCGATCGCGCTCTCCTTGTCAAGGTCAAAGTAAGGCGCGTCGTCCTTGTCCTTGCCGATAGAGAGAATAGCGCCTACTCCGCACATCAGCGTGTTGCCGGTGATATTCGGAGTGCCGCCGTAAGCATAGCGGTCATTCGAATCCCATGCGCCGTCTCCGTTGAGGTCGGAAACAACCGAAAGCCCCATCTGATGGAATTTGTCAAGCGTCCACTTTCCGCTGTTGACAAGGTCATACGGCGATTCGAGCTTGAAATCCTCGATCATCTGCTTGTTGAAATAAAAGGCTCTGACGCTGTCGAAATGCGAGGTATCGAAAAGGCTGACGCCGTAGTAGATATTGTTCATCAGCGACATACTCGTAAGCGAGCCCTGAACCCACCATTCGCGGTCAAGCTCAAGATACGGAATATTGTTCCAGTTGACCGCCGCGTTCTGCAGAACCACGGGCAGCGCCCACTCCATTCTGAGCAGCGCGACGTCGAAAGCGTTATCGCCCGCCTGTACGGATTTGGTATAATCCGCCTGTGCGCTTGAGCTGGGGATTTCGGACAGAGTGATGTTATAGCGCTCCTCGACCTTGCGGTTGCGCTCGTAGATCGCGTCGTTCATCGTGTCGCCGTTCTGCTCGTCGGTCGTGACCGAGCTGACGGTGAACCAGGAGTAGACGTTGCCGTTTAAGAACGTGAACTCATACCCCTCAAAATCCGCGTCGGGCAGAACCGCGGCGGGAGCTTCGGTCTCGGTACTCGTATCGGCAGAGGTCGCGTCTCCGGTCTCCGGAGCGTCCGGCGAGCCTCCGCAGGACGCAGTCATAGCCAGCATAGCCACCAGCAGCATCAGCGAGGTCTGTTTTGTTTTCATGAGTGTGTACTCCTTTCAAAATATGAAATAGCCATTTCATATTTTGATTATAGCACACAAAAGCTATTCTGTCAAGCCTTTTTTCGAAAAAAACCGACAGGCGCGCTGAAATTCAGCGCGCCTTTGCCGTATTCAGAGTCAGCCGAGCCTGAAATGTCTGTCGGACAGCGGCAGCTCGACGACGCGGAGCAGACTATCCTTTGCGGTAGTGTAGACGCCGCTCTCTGCCGTGACGCTGATCTCTCTGCCGTCGGTGCAGACGAACGCTAACTTTCCGCCCTCGTAGAGGTCGTAAACTCCGCCAAAGTCCTCCCTAACCGCCAGCGGCGAGTTGAACTTGTCGATGAGTCCGAGCATCGCGATTCCGTTCTTCACCGGAACTATCGTGTAGAGACGGAAATCGTCGTGATCCTTAAGCGTTACGTCCAGCTTCTCGCCGTCGCCGAGAATGACGACCTCGCCCGAGAAGTGCTCGTAGACCGCGACCTCGCCGTCGATGCCGAGATCGGCTGCGCTGACAGTTCCGGAAACCGGATTTTCCTTGCTGTCGAGGTTGAACGCGGCGATGACTCCGCCCTCGGAATAGAGGTTCTTGACCTTGAAGATTCTGCCGTTGGTCTCGGGATCGGAGACGAGGCAGTCCTCGGTCGGTATCGCCGGAGCTTCGCAGCGGAGAATACGTCCGTCGCTGTAGCAGAGCGGCTCGAAAATCTCGGGACGGCTTCTTCCGATCTTGTCGCTGACGTAGATAGGGCCGCCGGAGATGGCTCTGAGGACGCTGTTCTTCTTTGCCTGCTCGTCGTCCGACCACCACATATCCCAGTCGCTCCAGTAGAACATTCCCTGAATCAGCGAGTTGTACGAGCAGGCGAGGATGTGGCGTATGAACCACTCGCGGTTCTCGGGCTGGAAGTCTCCCGAGCAGCGCGAGACCGCTCCGGACGGGCGGTTGAACATATTCTCGCTCGCCATGCCCATGCAGTTGATGATATCGTTGTCGAAATGCGCTCCTACCGAGCTGGATATCGCTCTCTGAATCGCGCGCGCAGCCTGTCCGATCGGCTTGACCTCCTTATAGTTCTCGACAATGAAGCCCTGATAGTCTATCTTCATGAAGTCGGTGCCGCAATGCTTCAGAAAGTCGTGGAAAGCGTTGTAGAACAGGAACGCCTTGTCGAGCTCGGGGTTCGGCATCAGCTTGCCGTTCGGACATTCGATGAGCAGATCCTTGTACTTCTTCGCAAGCTCGGACTCGGGGTCGATTCCCGACCAGTAGCCCGAGGTCGGATGCCATACGCCGATCTTGAGTCCGTACTCCTTCATCTTATCGAGGCAGTCCTTGAGCCCGGTCGGGAAACGCTTCGGGTCAGCCTCAAAGCTGCGGAGCTTCGACGAGTGCATGACGGTGAACATTCCGGTCTCGCGGGTGAGGTCGTCGGGTATGTCGCGCAGCTTGTCGCACTCAGCCCACATATCGTCGAGGATAGCCCATCTGAAAGGTATCTTCTTCTCCTTGATCTCCTCGCACTTTGCGAGCAGTCCCTCGGTGCTGATCCTGATCTCGAGCGCGTCCCACGAGCACCAGCCGAGATATTCGAATATCTCGGGATAGCGGCGCTCGGTGCGGACGGTCGCGCCGTTGTCGAGCAGCTTCATCGCGAGCTTTGCGCAGTCGTTCATCAGCTTATAGGGCTCGTCTCCCTCGCCGTAGACGAACGCCAGCTGCTCGCAGCCCGAAAGCGTCGAGACTATCGAGAACAGGAAAACCTCCATACCGCTCTCCGCGCCGCGAATCTGAGCCTTGTAGGTGTCGTCGACGACCGGGAGAATGAATATGTAGCCGCCGCTCTTTTTCTTAGCGAGGAGCGCCTGAGTGCGGGGATTCAGCTTTGAGATATCGTCGCCGAACTGAGCTCTGCACCAGTTGTTGCAGCTCTGATAGTTTCCGAAATAGCCCTCGAGCTCGCCGAGCGACGGGATTCCGAGCGCGACCGCGCAGTCGGCGTTGAACTTATCGCCCTTGACCGACGCCTTGACGCGGACGGCGCTGAGATTGTCAAAGCTCTCCTGCGAGACGGTGAGCGAGCCTGTGAGCTTTTCGGACTTGTAGCTGTACTTTCCGGCACAGCGTCCCTTTTCGTAGGCGAAGGTCTCGCCCGATGCGGTTCTGAATGTGGGTTTGAGGTTTTCGAGAAGATTCATTTCAGCATTTCCTGCCTTTCGTTATGTGAATTATATCGAGCTTCTGATAAAGCTGTCGATTATCGAAGCGTCTCCCGGCTCCATGAACGGGTGATCGCTTCCGGGGCTGACGGTAAGCCTTGCCTTGAAGCGTCGGCAGAAATCGTCGATGACCTCGCGGCTCTGGAGTATATCGCGTCCGGCGTAGAGCACCGAGGTCGGCTTGTCCCAGCTCGTCACCGGATGAGCAAGCACCCAGCTATAGTAGTCCCACGACAGCGTGTCTATCTTCGTCGCGATGAATTTCCGCTCGCGCAGCTCGTCGGGAGTCGTGCCTGACCACTCGAACATCTTTCCTATAAGATATTCCATGTCGACTATCGGCGACTGGAACAGACAGCGCTCAAAGCGCCGCTCCTTATAGGCGTGCAGGCTGAAATAGGCTCCGAGACTGCACGCGAACAGCCACTGACGCTCCCAGCGCGTATCGGCGAACTCTCCGACCGCCGAAAGGTCGCGGATTCCGTTCCATATGTCGCAGGGCTCTACCTTACAGGCGGAGCAGAGGTTAGCGCGCTCGCCGTGACCGGGGAGATCGAAGCTCAGCGTCTGGATGCCGTAGCCGTCGGCGATCTCGGCGAGCTGCTCGGCGTACTCCTTTGACGACATTTTCCCGTGGACGTAGATGAATACGCACTCGGACGGCTCGCCCCAGATTATCGCGGGGATCGAGAGACCGTCCCCGCCTATCCTTATGTATTCCTTTTTCATTTGCTCAATTTTGCGTTTTGGAAGATCGAGAGGTCGATCTCGTTGTTCTTTTTGTCGGGAAGCGTGTAGACCCTGCCGACGCCCTCGTATTTTGTTCCGGCGAAGCTGTTGTAGCCGAGCAGCTCGACCGGGCTGTCGCCGACTATCTCCGAGATCGCCGAGAGGTTCTCTCTCGTGTCGGTGAT
>CACXED010000272.1 GCA_902766575.1 uncultured Ruminococcus sp.
CAGAGCTACTACGACATCGCAAAGAGCCAGATGAACAAGTTCGGCTACTCGGCTGAAAACTGCTACAACGACGTAGATATGCTCACCATCGGTATGTACGGCAAGGGTCTTGTCGGTAATTGCGGCTGCAACGACGCCGAGTACCGTCAGCAGTTCATCCTCTGGTGTATGTACTGCGCGCCGCTTATGCTCGGCTGCGACATCAGAACCATCAGCGACGAGGCTCTGAAGCTCGTCACCAACCGCAGCCTCATCGCGATCGATCAGGACGAGGCTAACCGTCCGCCCGTATGGCAGAGCCATCCGTGGAACGAGAACCTCCGCTGCGCGTTCAAGCACCTCGCAAACGGCGAGTACGCTATGGCGTTCTACAACTTCTCCGACAAGGACGCGGGCGTTCCCTGCGAGCTCGAGCTGTTCGGAATCACCAACAACAGCGGCCTGAAGGCAAAGCTCACCGACGTTATGACCGGCGAGTGCATCGGCGAGTTCCGCGACTACATCAACATCCCCGTTCCGACCCACGACGTAAAGCTCTACAAGGTCAAGCTTGTAAAGTGAGCGAGGAAAGAAAAAGCGATCAGTATCACTGCATGAAATGCGGCAAAGAGCTCTGTCAGCTTGACAGGGCTCTGCACCGCAAGATGGTAAGCCGCGGAGCGCAGGAATTCATGTGCAAGGCCTGTCTCGCGGCTTATTTCGGCACGACTACGGAGAACTTGGACGAGCTTGCCGAATACTATCGCCGCGAGGGCTGCTCGCTGTTTGATTAAAGGAAGAAATATATGATTATTAAAAAACCGCCGATGGGCTGGAACACCTGGAACACCTTCATGGGCAGCATAAACGAGCAGATGGTGAAGGAGTCGGCAGACGCTTTCATCTCCGAGGGACTGCGCGACGCCGGATATCAGTATGTTGTCGTTGACGACTGCTGGTCGGAGCAGAACCGCGACCCTGTGACCGACCGTCTTGTTCCGAACCATGAGAAATTCCCGAACGGAATGAAAGCTCTGAGCGACTATGTCCACTCGCTCGGGCTTAAGTTCGGTATGTATTCCTGTATCGGCGTCAGAACCTGCGCCGGATATCCGGGCAGCTTCGACCGCGAATTTCTCGACGCCGAGACCTTTGCTTCGTGGGGCGTAGATTACCTCAAATACGACGGCTGCTATTTTCCCGAAACCACCGATCAGGAGAATATGTATCACCGCATGGGCGTAGCGCTTGAGAACTGCGGACGTGATATCGTCTACGCCGTCTGCAACGGCGGCGAGGCTGACGTCTGGACGTGGATCCGCTCGACCGGAGCGAATATGTTCCGCTCGACCTACGATATAATGGACAATTTCCGCAGCTATTACGACATCGCGATGAGCCAGAAGGACAAATTCTGCTTTTCCGCGCCCAACTGCTACAACGACATTGATATGCTGACGGTGGGCATCTACGGCAACGGAAAGATCGGAAAGCTCGGCTGCACCGACTCGGAGTACCGTCAGCAGTTCGTGCTGTGGTGTATGTACAACGCACCGCTTATGCTCGGCTGCGATATCCGCTCGATGAGCGCGGCGACAAAGGCTCTCGTCACTAACCGCGACCTCATCGCGATAGACCAGGACGACGCAGCTCGTCCGCCGATCTGGTTCAAGCACAGATGGAACGAGGATCTGCGCTGGGCGTTCAAGCACCTTTCGAAGGGTTACGCGCTCGCGCTCTACAACTTCTCCGACAGCGACAGCAAGATACAGTTCCTGTTCGATTCGGTCGGAATTACTGTTGCAAGCGGTCTGAAAGCCCGTCTCACCGATATTTTCACCGGCGAATGTGTCGGCGAGTTCCGCGATTGCTTTGCCGCTGACGTTCCGCGTCACGACGTGAAGCTCTACAGGTTCGAGCTTGTTAAATAATTTGCTAAAGGGAGTGAAATAATCGTTTTGCTCCCTTGACTTTTTTATTAAAAGGAGATATAATATTCCTGATTCATATAGCTTGAATCGGGAAAGGAAAGAAAAAATGATCAGATTCGGAACAGGCGGCTGGAGAGCCGTCATCGGGGACGATTTCGTCCGTGAAAACATCTGCCGCGTCGCTCAGGGCGTGGTTGAGCTCAGAAAACAGATCGGAGGAACGACGCCGGTCATCATCGGCTATGACCGGAGATTTCTGTCCGACTCGGCGGCAAAGTGGATAGCCGGGGTGCTCGCCGCGAATGACGTTCAGGTGCTTTTTTTGAACCGCAGCGCGCCCACTCCGCTTATAATGCACACGGTCAAGCGGCTCGGGCTCGATTTCGGCATGGAAGTGACCGCCAGCCACAATCCGCCGGAATATAACGGAATCAAGCTAATTGTCAGGGAGGGACGCGACGCTCCCGCCGAGACTACCGCCGAGCTTGAAAAGCTCATCGAAGCCGCCGAGGTGAAAACGCTCGATTTTGACGAGGCGGTCAGGGAGGGGAAGATCACATATCTCAAAAATCCCTTCAACGAGTTCCTTGACGATATCCTCGGCGTGCTCGACACCAAGGCGATACGCGAGAGAGGGCTGCGCATACTGTTCGACCCGATGCACGGCTCGTCGGCTTATCCGCTGATGGTTATCTTCCACACGACGCGCTGCACCATCGACATCATAAACGGCAACAAGGACGCCTATTTCGGCGGCTCGATGCCCGCTCCCACCGAAACGACGCTCAGCGAGCTTTCGCGCAGAGTTGTTGACGGCGGCTACGACCTCGGAATCGGCGTCGACGGAGACGGAGACCGGCTCGGCATCATCGACTCGAACGGACGCTACATCAGCGCGAACGAGATACTCGTTATGCTCTACTACTACCTACACGAGTACAAGGGTTGGAAAGGCCCGGTCGTGCGGAATCTCGCTACGACGCATATGCTCGACCGGGTCGCCGAGAGCTTCGGCGAGATCTGCTACGAGGTTCCGGTCGGCTTCAAGTGGATATCGTCAAAGATCGACGAGGTTGACGCGGTGCTCGGCGGCGAGTCGTCGGGCGGTCTGACGGTGCGCGGACACATTCACGGCAAGGACTCGGTCTACGCGGCTGCGCTGTTCGTCGAGATGATTTCCGTGACCGGGAAATCGCCGTCAGAGCTGATGGACGAGCTTACCGAGCGCTACGGACGCTTTGAAATGAGCGAGTTCAACCCCCGCTTCGCGCCCGAGGACAAGGGTCGCATTTCGAAAATCGTCTTTGAGGACAAAAAGCTCCCCGATTTCGGCGAGAAGATCCTCCGCGTAGCCTACGAGGACGGCTGCAAGGTCTATTTCGAAAACGGCTTCATAATCTGCCGCTTCTCGGGAACCGAGCCGCTGTTGCGAATCTTCGCCGAGGCTGAGACCAAGGAGCGCGCCGACGAGTATATCGACATTTTCGCGAAATTTTTGGGGCTCAGATAAATCGTCTACAGCATCTGCGGTGATCAGCATCGACGCCGAGACAGCCGAGGGTGCAGCTTCTCCCGATCGAGCCTTCAAACAGGCACTCATCCTCAAGCATAACTCCTCCGACGAGCCGACCGTCCGATCTTTCGACGATCAGCTCGTCGGTTTTTAACCGGAAATCCCCCGCGCCGAAAGACAGTCGCAGGCGGTCCGGTCGTTTGAATATCCCCGGCTGTCAGAGAAGTCGTTGGCATCGACCGGCGGTCCGCAGAAGCCCATCGCAATAGCACATCGCGAGCCAATGAGCCGTCCGTCCGCGCGCTCGATTGACAGCGACGAGCCCGAACACAAAAATCTGCAAGCGGCGGGAAAAATTATCGTATCCCGGAAACTTTTCTGGAATTTCACCGTCATATACAGCACAGACATTTATAAAACGATCGGAGAAATGTTTATGAAACGCGGAATTATCACAATAGCACTTATTATCTGCCTTGCCCTCACCGGCTGCGAGGAGACGGGGCTGAAATTGAATATCGGCGGCGAGCGGCTGGTTATCAGCTTCGAGCCGACCGACGGCGGATATATGTCAGAATATGAGCTGCCCAGCTGTCCCAGTGCCGATTCGTTTGAACCCGATTCGGTCGGAACCGATTCGCTGCGGGTCGAAAACGCCTATATTTACAAAAACACCGCATTTGTCACGGTGAACGCCTATGGCGTCTGCGACGTCTATGTCTACGATATCGACAAGGGCAGCGGAAAGTGGCTGTCGGGCGAAGCGCCCCAGCCGGGTGAAGCCGTGGAGATTGCTGTCATGAAAAATTATATTCTCCGTGCGGACGGCGGATACGCTCTGCTCCGGCGGACTGCCAAAGGGGCGAGCAGCTTTGCCGGCGAATACCGTCTGCTCCGGCTCGATACCCTCGAGAGCGACCGAATCTGCGGCAGTTATGATTTTGAATATGTGACGACCTCCCGCATTGAAGGCTTCAAATGGGCGCCGGGCGAGCTTTACGACGCCGGGTACTGCGTCATGACATGGGAGGGCGACGAAGTCGTATGCTGGCGCGGCACTTTGAAGGATGGGCAATTTTCGGTCGGGCAGGTGGACTTCAACTATTATGCCGCGCTGGCTTATATCGATTAGAGCTGTTCGATAACCCTCCCGAGTTGTCAATCAAATTGCCGACTTGCGTCGCCAATTTGATACGCTGAAGTCGGGTTATCGAACAGATCTATTGAAAATATTCGGACGGCTGACCGGGATTTTTGAAAAAAGTGCGAACCTCACCGCTGTTCTCCCGACTTAATAGGTGAAAGGAGGTCGTCCCGTGACCGAAAAAGACCTTGAAAACTATTACATGGAGCTTCTGGAGCTCGCTCACAGAGCTATGCCGGACGACGCGGAGGATTTGGCGTCGGAGGTCGTGCTGTCAGCGCTCGCCGATATCCGTGCCGGAAAGCAGATCGAAAATCCCCGTGGATATCTGAAAACGCTGCTTTCCAGGCGGAAGAACGATATTCTCCGGCGTAAATACCGGGATTCCTGCGTGGTCTGGGACGACGGCAGTCTGCTGTCGCTCGTTCCCGACAAAAAATCGCGGGAGTATGACGAAGCCGAGTATTCCCGCGTCAGACGCGAGCTCTCCCGGCTGAATCTGATCTACCGCGAGGTGCTGGTCCGCTTCTATATACGCGGCGAGAGCATTGACTCGATAGCGTCGGCGCTCGGTATTCCGGTCGGAACCGTCAAGCGCCGTCTGAGCTCCGGGAGAGAAAGGCTGCGGGAGAGACTTGTTATGCAGAAAAATTCAGAGCTGTCCTATTCGCCGAAAAATCTCAGCGTGAGCATATTTGGTGAAGAAAACCGGAATGGCGAGCCGTTCTCGCTCGTGAACAATTCGCTGCTCGCGCAGAATATCCTCGTCGCCGCCTACGAAAAGCCGCTCGGAGTGTCGGAAATCGCCGATTCGCTCGGCGTTCCCGCGCCATATGTCGAGTCAGAGCTCGAAAGGCTGACCACCGGAGAGCTGATGGGGAGAACTCCGGGCGGGCTTTACTACACCCGCGCGTTCGTCTGCGATGTGAGCGAGTCGCGAGGAGATATCCCCGCCGAGGAGGAGCTTGCAGGTCAGCTTGCTAAGCCGCTTTTTGAGCTTTTCAGCAGGATTTCGCTTCCGGAGCGGCTCGAGGAAAAGCCGCTCGAAACGCTCAAGCTGTTCGCGCTGAACAAGCTCGCGGTGTCGGCGATAAATTCGGTGGAATCCGAAATTGTGAGATTCCCCGAGCTTCCCGAGCGTCCGAACGGCGGAAAATGGCTCGCGATCTGCACGATAATGAGCGCAGCCGACCCGAAATATTCCTGCTCGGGTCCGGCATATTCGCAAAGGGCAGGGAACGGCGGAGGTTTTGTCGCCGATTTCCAGTCGGTTTTCGGCGATACGCATTGGGCTTACGGGAGCTTCGCTCATCCGTTAAGGCTATGGGACGCGCGGGATTTCTATCTCGACCTCGCGTCGGGACGAACGCCCGACCAGTACGCGCTCGAGGATGTTCCGGATTTTGAGCGCCTGCATATCGTCCGTCGCACCGACGAGGGATTGAAGCTCGATATCCCGGTTCTCACAAAGGACGAGTACGAAAGGCTCAATGCCGACTGCGCGACCGCATCGGCGGAATTTGCGAAAATCCTCGCCGAGCCGCTGAAAAAGCTCATCGAAGCCCGGAAATTCGATGTTCCGAGGACAGTCGATGAGCGGGAATATTTCGTTCATTACGGCGCGGCGAGAATATTGCCGCTCGCGTTGATGCTCGAAGCGGTCGGGACCGGATTTGTCAAAGCCGAGCTCGGCAAAACTCCGATAATCGTCGCGGTGCTCTGACCGCAAAAAGGGCGCAGTCAGCAAAACTGACCGCGCCTGATTTTTTTTCGGGCAGGCTGTTCAGCGTTTCGAGCGCCGGATATCCGACGGTACGCAGCCGTACTCAGCCTTGAACGCCGCGGTGAAGTGCGCCGGAGTGGCAAATCCGCAGGACGCGGCGATCTGCTCTATCGGCTCGGAGGTCGAGCGCAGCAGCTGCATCGCAGAGCGCAGACGGAACTCGGAGAGATAGCGGTGCAAACTGATCCCCTCGCTCTCGGCGAAAACCCGCGCGAGGTAATAGGGATGATAACCGAGCTCTGACGCGATGACGCGGTTGTTTATCGGCTTTGGGTAATTGTCGTGGATGAAGCTCTTTATCGACGAGATCAGCCTTTCGCGTCCCGAGCTGCCCGAGACCGCGCGTCTCACCATGCAGATGAGCAGATCGGTCGTCAGCGCCGAGAGCCGGGCTTTGGAATATTCGCGCCGGTTCTGATACTCGTCGTAGGCGTCGTGAACCTTAGCGGCGAGCTCGTCGGCGTCGGAGAGGATTATCGGCGAAGCGAGCTCCGGGATCTCCTGCTTATCGGAGATCAGCGACGGATCAAAGGTCTCGGTTGAGGCGGGCTGGATAAAGCTGTCGATGTCGCGGCGCTCCTGCGTCAGGTCGAAATTGAGGGTCAGCAGCATGAACGGGCGATCGTTGTCGGCGTTGATGAAGCGGTAGGGCTCGGCAGGGCCGAAGAACATCACGGCTCCGCGCTTGAGGCTGTATTCGCCGGACGCGGTGGAGAGCCTCGCCTCGCCCTCGGAGATCGCAAAGACCCGGCAGTCGTAGGGGACTGTCATATGCCGGTTCATATATCCCCAGCGCATCAGGCTGACGCAGCGCACGAACGGATTTATATCGTCAAGCGTCATTTCCTGAGCGAGAGGTGCTTCGGAAGCCCATTCTCAAAGACGATATCCGGCTCGCCCTGAATCAGCGGGAGCAGATAGTCTATGCACTCGTCGGTGACGTTGGTTCCGTCGGGAGTGATGAACTCGTCGGGAACGCTGCGGATGAGATTTGCGATCCTTGAGATATCCTCCGGGAAGATCGAGACCGAATAATCCCTGCCGGGAGCGCGTCTGAAGCACATCATCTTCGCCGTTTCGCCCGAGACCGCGGCTTCGACAGCGGCTTTTCCGACCGAGACAGCCTCTCTGAGATCGGTCGCCGACGCTATATGCGACGCGCAGCGCTGGAGCAGATTCAGCTCAACCGAGCGCACCTTGCAGCCGTACATCGACTGAACCGCCATTTCGAGCGTTCTGCCAGTTCCGGCAAGATACTTGTGTCCGAAAACGTCGACTCTGCCCGAGTGAGCGCCCTCGCCGATATAGGTTCCGTCAGCAGAGCGCAGACCCTCGGATACCGCGACGACTACATTCGGGTGAACCGCAAAGGCTTTTTCGAGGTCGGTGAGGAATCTCTCCATTTCAAACGGACGCTCGGGGAGATAGATAAGATCGGGAGCGACTCCGCAGACCTTTTTCGGGAGCGCGGCTGCTGCTGTGAGCCAGCCCGAGTCGCGTCCCATGATCTCGACGATAGTCACGGCGCGGATGGTATAAACCGCGGTGTCGCGCAGGATCTCCTGCATCGAGGTCGCGATGAACTTAGCCGCCGAGCCGTAGCCGGGCGTGTGGTCGGTTCCGACGACGTCGTTGTCGATCGTCTTTGGAACGCCGATCACGCGCATCTCGTAGTCCTTGTCCGACAGCCACGCCGCGAGCTTTGCGACCGTGTCCATCGAGTCGTTTCCGCCGATATAGAAGAAATAGCGGATATCGTTGGATCTGAAAAAATCGAGGAGCTTTTCGTATACATCAGCTCTTGACTGATCGTCCGGGCGCGGGAGCTTCATACGGCAGGAGCCGAGCGCCGCGGCAGGAGTGTTTTCAAGCAGCTTCAATTCTTCTTCCGAGAGATGGGTGAGTTCAATAAAACGTCTGTTGAGAATCCCCTCAATGCCGTTGAACGAGCCGAAAATCCTGTTGACGGCTCTGCTTTCGACAGCGCCGCGTATCACTCCGGCGAGGGTCGCGTTTATGGCGGCGGTCGGGCCGCCCGACTGACCGACTATTGCGTTTCCGATGAGCATGAAATCAATCTCCCATATTTCTAATAAAATATTGAATAAACGTCGACGTCAAGCAAAAATATCGCCGTTCCTATAATATTCTATCATAAGTTCGCGGATTTGTCAATACTCATGAGCCGGTAGAACGATAATGTCTGACGCCTATCCTC
>CACXED010000273.1 GCA_902766575.1 uncultured Ruminococcus sp.
GAATTTGTGGGTGGTTTTGCGCAGCAAAATCACTGATGAAATCAGTGAAAGCCACAAAAACCGGGCGTGAAAATTTATTTTCACGCTTATCCTCCCGAAAAAACTTCTATACTTATATTGTACAACTATTGTAAAAAAAAATCAATACCTTGACAAAATCTTTTTTTTATGATATAATATATCACAGCTCGATCATACGCGGATATGGCGGAATTGGCAGACGCGCCGGATTTAGGATCCGGTGGGCAACCGTGCAGGTTCAACCCCTGTTATCCGCACCAAAAACTCCGATCCGATTCTCCAGCCGGAGACCGGATCGGAATCTTTTTTTAATCTTTTATTCTGTATCCCGGTTTGAGAGATAATCGCCTCCGACGTCCTTTCCGAGATCGCAGGTGTAGACGAACTCAACGACGTCCCTGTCCTGCAGACGGTATCTCGAGCAGCCGTAGTTCGGGAACCAGTCGTTCACCCGGTACATCCAGCCCGACAGCTCTCCGCAGTCGAACTCATAGATATTCCCTATTCCCTCGATATAAGCCGAGCCGTAGATCGGAGTATTCGTGAACTCCATGTGGATCTTATTCTCCTTGCAGGTGCGGCGCAGGACATTGAAAACGCTCTCCCCGCCGTAGAATTTGACCTCAGTCGGCGCGAGAATAAAGCCGTCCTCCGGCAGAAGCTCGAGCTTTTCCGGATCGAGCCGGTCTGTGTCTGAGAGTATCGTCGCGCAGGAGATCGAGATCGTACAGGTGTATTCCTCGTCGGAAATTTCCTCGTCGTTCGGATCGAACGGGAGCGGTCTGCCCTCGGGAACGGTGATCTCCGAAAGCTCCGATCCCGCATCGCCCAGATCCGTATCGTTTGTTTTTGTGCCGCAGCCGGTAAAAATCAGCGCGGCGGTCAGCAATGCTGTCAGCAAAATGGAGACAGTTTTTTTGAATTTCATAGCAGTTCAGCCCTTTTCAGCATATTATATACCATTTTTGCGACCTCTATTCGCTTAACCTCGTCGGAGGGGCGTATGAGAGTGTCCGTGTCGTCAAGCACTCCGCTTTTATAGCAGAACGCCAGCCCTTCCCGCGCCCATTCGGAGGAGCGCGTGTAGTCGCCGAACTGCGAGAGTATATCGCGCTGTTCGCTCTTGGTAAGCGAAGTGTCGAGTCCGCAGAGCTGAGCCGCGCGCGCAGTCATGACGGCTGCCGCTTCGCGGGTTATGCCGCCGTCCGGAGCAAAGCGGCCATTTCCGACGCCGTTGACTATCCCCTTTGCAAACGCCGTCCCGACATAGCCGTAATACCAGCTCTCCCGAGCCACGTCGTCGAACGCGTCTACGCCTGCGGCTTTCAGCCCGAGCGCCCTGACGATGATCGCGCAGAACTCAGCCCGGGTCATTCCGTCCTCCGGGACGAAAAGCTCGTTCCCGCGGCCGTTGATTACTCCGCGCTCGGCGAGAGCCTCGACCGCTTCGCGGTCTGCGCCGCTGACGTCACCGAAGCCTACGCCCGGCAGGACTACCGGACAGGCGCTCACGTCGGGATCGCGGTTCGGAAATCTCTTTTTCCCCACATCCGCGAGCTTTTCAGCGCCGCTCATGCTGTAGAAGCTGTCCTCGCCCGACTCAAAGCGATCGAGCGCAGCCAGAGCGCAGAGCGCCTGCTCGGACGCCATCTGATTCGCCTTCGCGTCGTCGATCCTGTGTCTGAAGCCTCCGTCGCTGTTCATATAGGAGATAAGCGCGTCGCGAACCGTTCTGCCGTTTTTGACAAATCCCGGGTCGTCCATTCCGATGCCGAGCTCGCACAGCGCAATGATCACCTGCGCGCAGCTCTCGGCGTTGGCGACGCCGAGCGAAGCGAATCCTCCGTCGCTCTGCTGGAGCTCTGAAAGGCAGACGAGCGCTTTTTCGATCGCCTGACCGACATTCTTCCGGTCGGAATACTTAGCGAGAGCCTGAAGCACCATCGCGGTCGAGTCTGCGTCGGTGACGTCGGCGGCGGCTGAGAGATTCCAGCCTCCGTCCTCACGCTGACGCTCAAGGATCGCGTCGATGTACATATCCCGGGTCGCCCGCACGGCGGCATTTTTGTTTATCGGCGTCGGATAGCCGTCCGAATCGAGCGCGAGCAGCGCGAACACCGCTCCGTTCAGCCCCTGCTTCATAGTCCCATCGTAGTCTCCGAGCACAAGCGTCAGATCATAGCCGCAAAAATCTACAGCGTCTGTCCCGAGCGCCGACAGCGCGAGTATCACCCGCGAATATTCGGTGTATTTCCGCGAGCTGAGCACTCCGTTGTTTTCTCTGAGATAATCTCCGAGCGACTCAAGATAATCCTGAAAGTATCCATCCGGCGCCCTGGCTCCCGAGCGGGCGAGTCCGATAACCGCCCATTCGCCGCCTATGCTGCCAAAGCTCGGAGCCGTCACCTTTCCCAAGACATAGGACGCCGCGAGCTCGAGCTGTGTTTGGGTCTCATTTTCTGCGGTCTGAGCTGTTCCGACCGTGCTGTAAGCCGACGCCGGCATCGCTGAAAACGTCAGCGAGAGCGCGAGCATCAGCGCAGCTGTTCTTCCGATTTTCATAATTACTGCAAGGCTTCCTTTCTATGATACCGATCCCCTGTCCCGACCGCCGGACGGCGACCGGTCAGGTGCAAAAATAGGGTCCGCGTCGAAAGCGACACGGACCCAGACGAATGACAAAAAACCGAGCGCTTACGATTTTCTGTATTTTTCATGCCACAAAATACATGGCTGTCCCGATCATGGAGCTTCTGACTGATCGGCGGGAGCTGCTCCCGCCGAATCACAGTAATGGCAGTTGTGCCGGAATCGAACCGGCTGACGGGACAACCGCGGCGCGGCTCCCTCTACTCAGCTTACAGCCTTTTGATCTATGACGTCTGACAGCATATAAAATTGTAACTCAGAAAGCCGCGTTTGTCAAGCAAAAAAGTGTAAATTCGGCGCGATTTATTATCTCGACTCGGAGATATAGGTCTCGGCGCGGTTCTGGATAATCGAGACGACCGTATCGAGCGATTTCTGACCCGAGAAGTAGGACTCGGCTTCCTCGGTGATGATGGCGTTGAGCTTCTCGTCATAGCGGAGCACCTGAGTAGCGCCCTCGATGAGCGCCCTGATCTCGTCGGCCTGAGCCTGAGTCAGCTTGTTGTTGTTATTGCGGCTCGGAACGACCATAGGTTCATCGACCGCGATATCGGTATCCTCGGCCGAGATCACACCGTCGACTATGCCGTCGCCGTCCAGATCAATAAGATCCTCGGAAGTATCGTCGGTCTCAGCGGCATCGGCAGCCTCGGTCTCTACAGATTCGGTCTCTACAGATTCGGTCTCTACAGGTTCGGTCTCGGCAGTCTCGGTCTCATCTCTCGGCATA
>CACXED010000274.1 GCA_902766575.1 uncultured Ruminococcus sp.
AGATGCTTGTCGTGATGAAAATGCAGGGTCTCGGCGCTGATGTTCGGCTCGAGCGCGTCGTATTCGTAGGGCAGCGGCTCGTTGACAAAGGGATAATGGTCTGACATAAAATCTCTCCTTTACTGAAAGCTGGTGATTGTATGGCAAGCTGGATAACTCATGCGTGGATAGCCGATATTCTGCTCGGCGACACAGAGCTTGACCCGGTCGGCTTTACCGTCGGAAGCGTCGCGCCCGACTGCAATATCGAGAACGCCGACTGGACGAGCTTTACTCCTCCGCGCGAGGTCACGCATTTCATGACCGGCAAGAGCAAGCTGACCGCCGACTGCGAGGGCTTCTTCAAGCGCTATATCGTCGAAAAGCAATATAGCTCGAACCGCGAGCGCTCGTTTTTCCTCGGCTATTACGCCCATCTTGTCGCCGACGTGGAGTTTACGCGCTTCATCCGCGACCCTGACAGGCTGTCTGGAGTATTCGCGCGGCTGAGAGCGCGTCCCGAATACGCCGAAAAGCTCGCCGGAGCCGAGGGCGAGAGCTTCGACACGCTGAAAGCGGTCTATGGAAAGCAGCTGATTTCCCGCGACATTGAATCGCTCGAAGCGGAGTATATACAGGGCAATCCGGAATCGGGATACAATACCGTGCTGCGCTCAATCAGAGAGTTTCCCGACTATGCCGATTTTCTGCCAAAGGGCGCGATCATACGAAAGCTCGGGCTAATGCACGAGGTCGTCGAGCCTATCGTATCGGATCGGATTTTTTTCACATCGGACGAATATAATGGTTTTGTCCTGCGGACTGCGGCGCTGATACGCTCGGGAATTGAGCGGGCTCTGTTCGTGGCAGTCTGAAATATTATATGCTGAAATTTTAATGAAAGTTCCAAGGAGAGGTAATTTCATGGAAAATACTGAGTTTTTCAAAGCGCTCGAAGGACTTTTGAAGATCCCGAGCGTCGCCGTCGACGGAGACGCGGAGTTTCCGTTCGGTGAGAACTGCGCAAAGGCGCTCGATTATATGCTCGGGCTCTGCGAGAGCTTCGGCTTTCGGACAAAGAAATGCTCGAACCTGCTCGGCTGGGCTGAGATAGGCGAGGGCGACGAGCTGGTCGGGATACTCGCGCATCTCGACGTCGTTCCCGAAGGCGCAGGCTGGGATTACCCGGCGTTCGGGCTGACCGAGACCGAGGATCGTGTCTACGGACGCGGCGTCTCGGACGACAAGGGCCCGGCGATGATGTGCGTTTTCGCGATGAAGAAGCTGCTCGACTCGGGCGAGAAGCTCGTGCGGAGGATACGCATAATCTTCGGTCTCACCGAGGAGCGCGGCGAGTGGATCGACATGAACTACTACAAAGCGCACGAGGAGCTGCCGACCTTCGGAATAACTCCCGACGCCTCCTTTCCGGCTGTCTACGGCGAAAAGGGAATACTCGTGCTGAATCTGAAAATGCCGCTCGACGGCTCGGGAGTCGACTCGATCTCGGGCGGACAGGCGCACAACATGGTCGCCGACAGCTGCGAGGCTTCGGTCGGCGGCAGGAGCTTCAGAGCCGAGGGAAAGTCGGCTCACGGAAGTCTCCCGCACAAGGGCGTGAACGCTATTCAGAAGCTGATGACCGAGCTTAACGAAAAGGCTCCCGGAAAGCTGACAAGGTTCATGACCGAAAAGTTCGGCGAGACCTGCGACGGCAGTCTGATCGGCTGCGCGCTCTCGGACGAGCAGAGCGGAGCGCTGACGCTGAATGTCGGAATGATCGGCGTCGAGAAGAGCGAGGTCGTCGTGACGATCGACATCCGCTATCCGGTCACGATGAAAGGCGCGGATATCGCCGCTATAGTCAGCCGTGAGTGCGCGCCTTACGGAGTTTCGGTCGAGACCGAGAGCGACAGCGCTCCGATCTTTACCGACAAGAACAGCAAGCTGATCACCTCGCTGATGGAGGTCTACCGCTCTGTGACCGGAGACACGACAGAGGCGTTCGTGATGGGCGGCGGCACCTACGCGAGAGCGATGCCGAATATCGTCGCGTTCGGGCCGCTTTTCCCGGCAAGCCCCGAGACCGAGCACCAGAAGAACGAATATATGCTCAAATCCGACATCGAGACCGCGCGCAGAGTCTACGAGCTCGCGCTTGAAAGGCTCGTCCGGATGTAAAGGCAATACCGCACAATTCTAAGTGCGCAGATGCGTGTTTAAGGCTTTAGCCGTGAATTGTGCGGTGTTGCCTAAATAACAAAAGCTCCCGTTCGGGAGCTTTTGTGTTGCCTATTGTTATGACAGCTTTTCGAAATCCTCGGCGCCGTGCTTGCAGAGCGGGCAGATGAAGTCGGCGGGGAGCTCGTCGCCCTCGTAGACATAGCCGCAGATCTTGCAGACATAGCCCTTCTTCTTCTCGATCTGGTTGGGCTTCGGCTTGATGTGCTCGAAATAGTAGTCGTAGGTGACCGACTTCTCCTCGGACAGGACGTGAGCCTCGGTGACCTCGGCGATAAAGAGCGTGTGGGTTCCGCAGTCGATAGACTGGATGACCTTTCCGGAGATAACCGCGTTGGTGTAACCGGTGATATAGTAGATGCCGTTCTGAGTGCGGGCGAGATCGGTGCGTCCGGCGAACTTGTCGGTATCGCGTCCGGACGAGAAGCCGAACGCCTTTATGAGGTCGAACGGAACGCTCTCGGTGAGGACAGAGATGTTGAACACACCCGTCTCAAGCACCATGTCGCGGCTGAGGTTGGCCTTGTTGACCGCGATGGTGATCCGCTTGGGCGAGTTGGTGAGGAGCTGAGCGGTATTGATTATGCAGGCGTTGTCGCGCTCCTTGTCCTTTGTGGTCAGGACAAAGAGACCGTAGGAGATCTTGAAGAATGCCGCCGGATCAAAGCCGGACTCGGTTTCGGAGACATCGGGCTTCGGGAAGCTGTCGGCTATGGCGTCGGCGAGCGCTTCGATGCTGTCGAGCTGAGACTCCTTGAGCGAGGACTTTATCGAGAGGGCGTCGCCGATAAAGGTCATGTTCTTGCACTCGGAGAGTATCTGGCGCATCAGCGAGCCGGAGGTCGCAGCCCAGGTTCCGTTCTCGATGATCGAGACAAAGCGGTTCTGAAGTCCGTGGGACGCGATGTCGCGGAGCAGCTCGTCCATCTTGATGAAGATTCCGGCGTTGTAGGTCGTCGACGCAAAGAGCAGATGGCTGTATCTGAACGCCGCTGCGACTATCTCGGACGCGGGAGTCACCGACACGTCGAACATGACGGTCTTGATTCCGCGCTCGCGCAGACGGGCCGAGACTATCTCAGCCGCGGTCGCGGTGTTACCGTAGACCGAGCCGTAAGCGATCATAACGCCCTCATCCTCGGGAGTGTAGGTCGCCCATTTGATATACTTGTCGACATACTCGCCGATGCGGCTTCTCCAGACAAAGCCGTGGAGCGGGCAGAGCAGCTTGATGTTGAGTCCCGACGCCTTTTTGAGCAGCGCCTGAACCTGTGTGCCGTACTTGCCGACGATATTGCAGTAATAGCGTCTCGCCTCGTCGAGATAGTCGCCGAAGAAATCGACCTCGTCGGCGAACAGCGCGCCGTTCAGCGCTCCGAAGGTTCCGAAGGCGTCGGCGGAGAAAAGTATTCCCTCGACCGTATCGAACGTGACCATTACCTCCGGCCAGTGAACCATCGGCGCCATCACGAAGGTGAGCTTGTGCTTTCCGGTATCGAGGATATCGCCCTCCTTGACGAGCTGAACGCGCTCGGCGGGCGGAGCGTCGAAGAACTGACCGATCATCGTCAGAATTTTCTGATTGCAGACGAGCTTTGCGTCGGGATAGCGGCGGAGCACCTCTGCGAGAGTTGCCGAGTGGTCGGGCTCCATATGCTGGACGACGACATAGTCGAGCCCGCGTCCGGCGAGAGTGTGCTCAAGGTTCTCAAAGAAAAGTCCGCTGACCGACTTGTCCACCGTGTCAAAGAGGACGGTCTTTTCGTCGGCGAGCAGGTAGGAGTTGTAGGAAACTCCGCGGGGAACCTTGTAGACGCCCTCAAAGAGCGCGAGACGGCGGTCGTTGGCGCCTATCCAGGTGAGATCGTCGGTGATTTTTCTGGTGCAGTACATAGAATTAACTCCTTTTCAGTATGAAGTGATTTTTATAGTAATCAATAAGTCCGTCGGAGCGCATACGTGACAGCTCGCTCGACATCGCGCTCCGGTCGACGGCGAGGTACTCCGCGAGAGCCTTGCGGTCAAGCGGTATGTCGAACTCGCAGCTCTCCTGACGCGACGCCTCGGAGACGAGATAGGACATCAGCTTTTCTCTTGTCGTCCGGCGGCAGAGATGCCGTTCGCGCGCGCTTGCGGCGCTGTCGTCCGACGCGAGCAGGAAAGCGAGATTCCGTATCAGCCTGAGATGACAGCCGCAGGTGTTCGGGCAGGGCTCGAGGAGCTGTCCGACGCTGAGGAACAGTATATCTGCGTCGGTCTCGGCAAGCGCGGTGAAGCCGAGCTTTTCGGGGATGAAAGCGTTTGAAAGTCCGATCAGACCGCCGGCGGGGATCCTTCCGGCGTCCTCGCTGCCCGCAAAGGCGCGGCGGCTGAGCGTCACCGAGCCGTCAAGGACTATCGCCGCCGAAGCGAGCAGATCGCCCTCTCTGAGTATCGGAGACGATTGTCTGAAATGCGAGGGCGCCGCCTTCATGCAGCCGAGCAGCCGCAGGATCTCGTCCTCGCTTATTCCGGCGAACAGTCTGCATCCGGTCAGTATGCCAAGGTATTTTCTCATTCCGGTCTCCATGTTGTACTTACAACGGATATGTTGTGATTACATTTTAACATATAATCGCCGCGCTGTCAATAGCTTTTGTGCGATTCATGAAAAATATTCGAAAATCGGTAGAATAGTTAATAAAATATGTGTACAATATATCATAGTGCTTCAGCATTGAAAAATTATTGAAAAATTCAAGTCACTTCGAAAGGTACGGTATTTTCAGATGAATTTGGACAAATATCTTCAGGAATACGCGCGTCTCACCGCGCGCAACGGCGTCAACGTCACGCCCGGAAAGTATGTGCTGCTCAACTGTGCGCTCGATGCCGCCGACTTTGGCCGGATGGTCATGGAGGAGTGCTACAAGCTCGGCGCAAAGGACGTCTTAATGCTCTACTACGACGACAAGGCGGCGCGGATCCGCTATGAAAACGCCTCGCTCGAGGTTTGCGGGAACATTCCCGACTGGCGCGCCGAGCAGCGCAACTACTATGCGCGCGAGGGCTGCGTCGCTATCCATATAATCGCCGACGATCCCGAGGCTTTCGCCGGAGTAGACAGCGAAAAGATGACCGCCAACACTGTCGCCGCCAAAAAGGCTTTCAAGCCCTACTACGACATTATGGACAAGGGCGGCATACGCTGGACGATAGTCGCTTATCCCAGCAAGGTCTGGGCAAAGAAGGTTTTCCCGGACGAAACTCCGACAAAGGCGGTCGAGAAGCTCTGGTCGGCTATCTTCAAGAGCGTCAGGATCGGACGCGGCGATACGGTCAAAAAGTGGCAGAAGCACGACCGTATTCTCAAGCGCCGCGCGGCAAAGCTCAATCAGGAGAATTTTGCTTATCTCCATTATAAAAACTCGCTCGGCACCGATTTCAGGGTCGGACTCGCCGAGGGACACATCTGGAAGGGCGGCTCGGAGCGCTGCGCCGAGGGGATCGACTACTTCCCGAATATGCCGACAGAGGAGATCTTCACGATGCCCGACTGCCGCAAAGCCGAGGGCAGGGTGTATTGCGCGATGCCGCTGTCCTATCAGGGCGAGCTTATAGATAAATTCTGGCTCGAGTTCAGGGACGGGCAGGTTGTCGATTACGGCGCGGAGACCGGACTGCGCGCGCTGAAGCGTCTCCTTGAGACCGACGAGGGCTCGAAGCGTCTCGGCGAAGTTGCGCTGATACCCTACGATTCGCCGATATCGAATCTCGGAATCCTGTTCTACGAGACGCTGTTTGACGAGAACGCCTCCTGCCATTTAGCGCTTGGCGACTGCTATCCCGACACGATGAAGGACGGAGAAAAGCTCACCGATGAGGAGCTGCTCGAAAAGGGCGGCAACGACAGCGCAAATCACGTCGATTTCATGATCGGCACCTCCGACCTCGAGATAACCGGCATCAGGCACGACGGCGCCGAAGTCAAAATATTCGAAAACGGAAACTTTATAATCTGACGGCGTGTCGCCGGCGGCGAGCCGCCGCTCCCATACTCGCGTATGAGATTTGCATTGATTTGAAGTTTCACCTCGCGCTCGCGCCGCTTACTGCGGCTTTGTTCCGCACACACTCACGTGTGCGCGGAAGTGCGCAAACAAAAAATATTGGCTGTCGCAATCTTTGGAAGTTTATTCCATGACTGCGGCAGCCTGTTTTTTATTTTACTTTGCAAGCGTCAGCGTATTTCTTTGCGTTTTCGCGGATCAGATCGAAGCGTCCCTCGTCGCAGAGCTTTTTGTTTACGATATTCGTGCCGATACCAAAGCCTGCGCAGCCCGCCTCGAGGTACTCGGGGATGTTGTCGAGGTTCGATCCGGCAACCGCGAGCAGCTTGGCGTTATTGAGCGGCGAGAGCACATATTTGACAAACTGCGGCCCGAGATTGTAGACCGGAAAGAGCTTGACGTAATCGGCTCCGGCGTTGATCGCGCTGAAGATTTCCGAGGGGGTCATAGCGCCGGGGATCGAGACGAGGTCGAGGAGCTTTGTCTGCTCGATGACGTGCGGGTCGGTGTTGGGCGAGACGATGAATTTCGCTCCGGAATAGTTCGCGAGCTTCAGCTGCCCGGTTTGGGTCACGGTTCCGGCGCCGATGACGATCTTGCCCTCTGCGTGCTTAGCGGCGCGGGCGATCATTTCGGCGGTCTCCTTGTCTGAGGTGTTGCCGGCGGTGTCAAAGGTGATCTCGGCGAGTCGTACCCCGCCGTCGTAGAGCGCGTCGAGCACGTCGCAGAGCGAATCGGACGGTATACCGCGCAGAACGACTAAAAGTCGTCTTTCGGACATGATTTCCTGAATTGTTTTCATAAGCTATCATTCCTTTATAAAAATTTAATTTTCATCATAGAGCTTATCTTTGCAGAAGCCGAGCAGGCGCGAGATCTTCATCGCCGCGCTGACAACGAGCTCTGCTGAGCGTTCTCTCATGCTGTCGGTAAAATCGGCGTCGAGCATGGCGGTGCTTATCGCCGCGCAGACCTTTCCGGTGGCGTCGCGAACCGGAGCCGCGGTGCATCTGACGTAGGAGTGGTTCTCGCCCATATCGAAAGCGCAGCCGCGGCGTCTGGTTTCGCGCAGTTCGGCGAGCAGCGCTTCGGGCGTTGTGATAGTCCTGTCGGTATGCGGCTCCATGCCGCGGGCGGCTATCTGGAGAACCTCCTCCTCCGGCAGAGCGGCGAGCATCGCCTTTCCGAGACCGGTGAGGTACATCTGATTCTTTGAGCCGATCGTGCAGGTTGAGCGTATCGGCTGAGAGGACTCGACCTTGTCGAGGTAGATCACAAAGCCGTTGTCAGCGACCGCGAGATAGCAGGTCTGACCAAGCTCGTCGCGCAGACCCTCGAGTATCGGGTGCGCGGTCGTGCAGAGATTGTTTTTTCGCAGATAGGACATCCCGACCAGATAGGCCTTGGGGCCGATCACATAGGTCTTTGCGCGATCGTTCTCGCGTCTGATGAAGCCGCGCTCGCAGAGTATGTTCACGATATCAAAAACGCTGGTCTTTGGATATCCAAGCTTCCGGACGATATCGCTGACAGTCAGCGGCTCGTCGGCTTCGGAGAACAGCTCTAAGAGCTCGAGCACCCGAATGGCTGAATTGTTCATCGTTCGCCTCCTCTTGTTCGCATATGCGAACCGTATTCTGTATTACGCTGTATTATAATTATACCACACATTGTCCTGACAGTCAATAGCAGCGGAGATTTTCATTGATTTTCATGGGATAACCTTAAGTCAACACCGCACAATTCTAAGTGCGCAGGATTTGCTTCGCAAATGCGGCAGCCGTGAATTGTGGGGTATTTCCTCAATATAATGTATAATGCTTGACAAATCGCGTCGGTTAATTTATAATTATAATATTGACAAAAAACGGCTTTAGCAAGAGATAACTCCTATTTCCGCGGAAAAGCTAAAGCATTATACACATTATACGAAATAATGTTCAGAGGCAAACGACAGCCTGACGGCGAGCTTTGCCTCTGAAGCGATAAATAATTGAAAAGGACTTAACCGAACATGAAACCTTCTATTCTGATTACAGGCGCATACGGCGGTATGGGCAGAGCTGCCGCGAAAGCGCTGAAAGACAGCGGATTCCACGTTTTTGCCCTCGACAAAACCGTAGGCGCCAAAGAAGAAAACATTCAGCCCATCGAAGCAGATATCACCGATGAGAACAGCGTGAAAAATGCGTTTCGACAGATCAGCGGGCAGACCGACGAATTATTCGCGATAATCCATTTCGCGGGGATTTATATGCTGGATTCGCTGGTCGAAATGGATAGCGCTGATTTCGAAAGAATTTTCCGGATCAACCTCGGCGGCGCGTTTCTTGTGAATAAGACCTTTCTTCCGCTCTTGAAGCGCGGTTCGCGCATTGTGATTATTACAAGCGAGCTTGCGCCTCTCGACCCGCTTCCTTTTACGGGAATCTACGCCGTTACCAAGAGCGCTCTGGATAAGTATGCGTATTCTCTGCGTATGGAGCTGCAGCTGAAAGATATCAAGGTCAGCGTCCTCCGCGCAGGTGCGGTTTCCACCGGTATGCTCGGCGTCTCCACCGCTGCGCTCGATCTGTTCTGCCAAAAAACCGAGCTTTACTCCTGCAACGCCGCCCGTTTCAAGCGGATCGTAGATCGTGTGGAGGCAAGGAGTGTGGAGCCTTCCCGGATCGCGAAAAAGGTGCTCAGGATACTGAGCAAGCGCGAGCCGCGGTTTGCGTACAGCATAAACCGCAATCCACTGCTGCTAATGCTGAACGCTCTGCCAAAGAGTTTGCAGCTCTGGGCAATTAAACTGGTGTTGAAAAATTGATAATTTGGATTTGTCAATATAAGTGCAGTCAGAAAATCCCCAAAATCCGAAAAACATCGGAAACATTGCAATTATCGCCCCATAAGGGGTCATATGCAAAGGACAGCGTGCTGCACCCTTAGCAGCAACCTTGCTGCCGCAGCTGCCATACATAATTGAATCTCAGCAAGAACCGGGCTGTCGCAAAGGGCGACAGCCCGGTTCTTGTTTTGTCTGACGGAAAAGATGCAAGCAGATGCGTGCTTGAGGCGTCAGCCGTGAATTGTGCGGTGCTGCCTTAACTATTTGCAGAACAAAAAAATTGCAAAACCTATTGACTTTTGCTTTCGCGTGTGATATAATATCTACATCATAACCGTGAAAATCAAGATACAATCTTACATGAATTTAGTACACTACAAATTCACTAACAGCAATCGAACTTATGCACAATTGAGCGGCGAGGTTTATGAAAAACTATTATAAGAGGCGGTGAGAATAGTGACCAATGAGGCTTTCGCAGATTATCCTTAATCGCTGCAAGCACACCCGTATCTTTGACAATAAGTAAAACAGGAGGAAAAAACATGAGCAGAAAATTAACGAGCATACAGATGATA
Source organism: uncultured Ruminococcus sp. (assembly GCA_902766575.1). Lineage (GTDB taxonomy): Bacteria > Bacillota > Clostridia > Oscillospirales > CAG-272 > Flemingiibacterium. The sequence goes on from CACXED010000274.1 coordinate 9,681, forward strand.
AGGGAAATCCACCCCATTGAGGGAGCCGACAAGATCGAGCTGGCGCAGGTGCTCGGCTGGCAATGCGTAGTAAACAAAGGTCAGTTTCAGCCGAATGACTTGGCCGTCTATTTTGAAATCGACAGCTTTCTGCCGATGCGCCCGGTGTTTGAGTTCCTGCGCTCGTCCAGCTACAAGAACAGCGAGTTCTTAGGCGAGGGATTTCGCCTTAAGACTATGAGATTCCGCGGCGAAATATCGCAGGGACTCTTGCTGCCGCTTAGCTACTTTCCCGAAATTCCGGACGGCATTGAAATCGGCGCTGACGTCACGGAGCTGCTCGGCGTGCGCAAATGGGAGATTCCGGAGCGTATATCGACAGGCGGCACAATCATCGGAGATCTCCCTGCGAGTATACCACACACGGATGAAACCCGCGTTCAGGAGAATCCGGAGCTTATACAGGCGTTCGCAGGTATAGAATACTACATCAGCACCAAGATGGATGGTTCTTCTCATTCCATAAGCGTAGATAACGAAGGCTTCCATGTAACCGGTCATAACTTCGAGCTTAAAAACGACGGAAAGAGCTCGTTTTATAATCTCGTGAATGAGCGCGGCTATAAAGAAAAAGTTGAGGCGTTCTGCGCCAAAGAGGGTCTCTCCTCTCTTGCGATACAAGGCGAGCTCTGCGCTCCCGGTATTCAGAAGAATCGCCTGCGTCTGTCAACCCCTGAGTGGTACGTTTTTACAATCCGCGAAAACGGAAGGCGTGTCGGGCTGAAACGGATGCTTGCGATCTGCGATGAGCTCGGACTTACTGCCGTTCCGATCGAGGAAATAGGTTACGATCTGCCAAGTAAATATCCCACTGTGGAAGCATTGCTCAATCGCGCTGACGGCGAGTATCCTAACGGCGGCAAGAAGGAGGGAATCGTTATCCGTCCGACAGAACCTGTATTCTGCCCACTTATTTCCGCAGTCCTTTCTATGAAGGTGGTGAACAATAAGTATCTGTTGAAGAATGAAGGATGACGGCAGGGCTTTACATAGTAATAGCAGTGGAGTAAAGCTGAGATAATGACTATGAGTCAATATCCATGAGAACCGGAATATTTCCGGAGTGGAGGGCAGCGGTTATCAATACCGCTGTCTATTCCACACAAATATAACGATAGGAGTTTGTGTACGAGTCAAGCGTCCAAGGCAGGCATTGTCACAGTTACCAGGCCCCGAACCTTTGAGGCTGCAATACGCCTTTCAAATTCGAACGCTTTCAATTCTTCCGCGTTAGAATCGTGAATACTCATGAAAAATGGTATTACGACAATATTTATAATATACTTAAAGGATGGTAAATAAAATGAGCCGCGATTATTTCAAAATAACGAAAGATGTGCTGAGAAAGATATACTGCAAAAAGCAGCTGAAATTTGATGTGAATGAAGATAGTCTCCATACATTCTGTAGCGATGGGGGTATTAAAAAGGCAGCAATGCTCGGTTTTAAGGTAATCATATTAAATCGAGAGACAATTTGCTTGGAGGATAATGATACCATTACAATAATTTCAAGTACAGACATCAGGCTTGATGATAACGTAGCAGGTCTTTTTACCAATACCAAGTTCACATCTGTTGATTTGGAAAATTTAGATTCGCACGAAGCAGCAAACATGAAGTATCTGCTCTATGGCTGTGAAAATTTAACAGCAATCAATGCGAGCAAATTTGACACAAGTAATGCTACAGATATGTCACATATGTTTGCCTGCTGCGAGAATGTACAAGCAATAGATGCAAGTAATTTTGACACAAGTAAATATAATGCACAGGCAATAGATGTAAGTCATTTCGACACGAGTAAAGTCACCGATATGGCGTTTATGTTTTCGGATTGCTATAAAATTGTTCAATTAGACGTCAGCAGCTTTGATACCGACAATGTTGTAAATATGGAGTATATGTTTGAAGGATGCGAGAATTTAGAGTTTATTGATCTCAGCAGCTTTAACACAAGCAAGGTTAAAACAATGTCAGGTATGTTTGCTGGATGTAAAAATCTCAAAACATTGGATTTGAGCAGCTTTGATACAAGCAAGGTTACGAATATGTACAGTGCATTTAATGAAATTAGGTTAAGCGAGCTGATAATCGGTAATTTAGATTTAAGAGCATCATACCCCAAAAACACCGTATTGGATATTTTTGATTGTGCGGACATTGATGAGCTGCATATTATAAATTACATAGGTTATGAGGATATAAGTGAAATTTTGATTGACGCGGGAATATCAAAAAAAGTTATTATTGACAATGCTGAAATACAATCTCCGCCACCTGAAAAGATGACTCGAGCAACGGTGTTTTCGTGGGATAATCTTGAATGATTCTGTTAAGACGGAAAATAAATATTTTGCGATTTTACTTGACAAAACGCAGAATATATGCTACAATATATATATATTCATACAAACTATACGTATACGTCACGTCTGTAGTAAAATAGCAAATTCGGACTTAATAATTCGAATTGAAAGGAACAATCCACTCATGAACAACCAAGAAAAGACTATATTCGCCGAATATCACGTCACCGTCTATTCTGACGGAAGCATCACAACGGAGAGAATCAAGAGATCCGACTCATCCGAATCGAACAGGGCTGATTTCAATGACAAGACTGCCAGTTCAAAGATATTACAGATCGTTGAGGCGCTCAAATATATGCTTATAATTTACCGCAATAACTATAAAGCATATAAGAATATCGATGATATCGCATTGGCTGCAGTTTATACGCGCGCCATTAAAGAGGCTGCTGCTAAATACCAAGTCACTCCAAACTCAGTTGCTGATAAGCTCATTCGCCAATGCAGCATGAAAAAGACCGATTGGGAATACGCGCTGAAAAAGATGCTCGTTGAATATGACTGCTCGGAGGTTTTGAGTATTCTCAATAAGAACGTTGTTCTAACGCGAATTGACGGCGACCTTGAGCTTATAAATAAGTTCAATAAATTCTACAATGATAAATACCTAAACTCAAAGGAGCCGATCTCAATAGACGCAGAGCTGGATTGAGGACAGCGATGCAATGTAATAAAATATATTATTAGGGAGATTTTGAGAATGATACTGATGTGCCAAAATGCAGCGGTATATGATATCGATACGGACAGAGTAATTTGCGAAAAATTACTTCCCGGACTGATGAAGCATGACAAAGCTGAAAGTAAAAGGCGCACGTTCGGTATATGGCAAAGGCTCAGATATTGTTCAAACACAAACATAATAGCTCGCCACATAAGAGGTATTTATTTTGGACAGGGAAACAGAATGCGAATAGACAAGACGACAAGGGCATTGAGCCTGAGCGATAGCTACTGGCTGAAAGACGAAAATGACAATATTAAATTTGAAGACATAAGTCCTTATTATACGATGTTCTGGGATGGTGATGGGGTATACAACAGGGAGTCAATTCCGACATTATATGTAGGAGGACATATAAATAAGGAGTGGACAAGGCAGTTAAAATTAAATAAGTACGGTAAGGAAACACAGATTGAATATGAATGCTATGAACTATGCAGACTCGTAGGAGTGGAATGTGCAGAAATCGAAAAGATATATAATACAAAGCACGGAATAGGAATAGCAGTGAGCAACATTACAAATACGGATATGTTTCTTGAACAGGCAGACATGAGCGGAATGATAGACCCGGAGAATTTCACAAATGCGGATATTATTGAATTATTCGGTTTATCTGGATTGAAGATGATGACAGTGGATGCAATAGTAGGAAATACAGACAGACACGCAGGAAATATCGGCTGGCTCAGAGATACAAAGACAGGCGAATATTTGAAACAAGCTCCGTTGTATGATTTTGACTACGCAGTAGATGTAAAAGGTACAAGTGATATATTGATAGACGATTTAGTAGAAACAGTTCAATGTGTATGTAAAGAATACAGAGAAGAAGTAGATAGAATATTGATGGCTGTAAGTAATTCTGACTTAAATACGATATTTGTTGTCAGAGCTAAAGAGATAATTAGGCGGCTGACTTAAAGCGCATTGATTCAGCGACAAGAGTATTTATTATCAGACCGTTCCAACCAAAAATTCAAGAACAATTTACATCAGGATTCTTGAAAAACTACGGTTATTCGTATATAGTATATAATATATTATGTCATATTATATCGTCACGGAGGTTCGATATGGACGGGATCAATGGTTATATCTCCATACGGGAAGCGTCCTGCCGCTGGGGTGTATCGGAACGGCGAGTCAACCAATACTGCATTGAAGGACGTATTCCCGGCGCATCACGTTTCGGGAAATCCTGGGCAATTCCGGAGGATGCGAAAAAGCCGTCTGACCCGCGCAAATCGGACGTGGACAATATGAGCCGGAGGTAAGCGCCATGCCAAAAACAAAATGGAATCTGAATAAAATTTACATATCCGAGCGGCTGCAGGAGAGTCTGCGTCCCATCTCCCGCTGCGCCCTGACCACGGTTGTTGCGCCTATGGGCTATGGCAAAACCACGGCAGTGAACTGGTATCTGGAGCAGCGCGCCAAAACCGAAGCGCTGAATGTCATCCGCATCAGCGTTTATTCAAATAACCTTGAGATTTTCTGGAAAAGCGTGCAGAACGCCTTTGCCAGAGCAGGTTTTGACTTCCTGCGGGACTATACCTGCCCCACGGATTCCGCCGGAGGAGGACTGCTGGCCGATGATATCTGCCATGAGCTGGCAGGAGAAACCGCCTGCTATATCTTTATTGACGATTTTCACCTGCTGACGGACAGCCGCGTTTACGATTTTCTCTGCACTCTTGCAAATCGTATGCCGGGTAACGTACACCTGATTGTTGCCAGCCGCGACCGCTTTCTGCCCGCAGCGGAAACCGTCCGGCTGGGGAGCAGGGTTTATCAGATCGGCACGGAACACCTGCGGCTGAACTACACGGAGCTTGCCACTTACGCTCACCGATGCGGCACCGAGCTTTCCGACGCAGAGATTGAAGCTCTGCTCTATTCCAGCGAAGGATGGTTTTCTGCCGTATATCTGAACCTGCGGACGCTCTCCGAGCGCGGTGCGCTGCCCGACCGCAACTCCGACATCTATTCCACGTTCACCGCTGCCATGATCGACCCGCTTCCCGAGAAGCAGCAGGAGTTTCTGGCGGTCATGGGACTTGCCGATGAGTTTACCGTGGAAATGGCGCGCTTCGTAACAGGCGACTCCGACGCGGATAAGCTGCTTTCCGTATTGACCGAGCAAAACGCCTTTGTCAAATGTCTGCCGGACGGCGTGACCTTCCGCTTCCACCATATGATGAAGGAATGCGCCGAGCGCAGATTCCGGAAGCTGGAAAAGGAAAAGCAGTCGTTCTATCTGGAGCGGCTGGGACTCTGGTACGAAAACTGCGGACAGTATCTGCACGCCATATTCTCTTTCAAGCGGAGCGGAAATTACGACGCTCTGCTGCGCGTAATACAAAAGGACGCGGGGATTCTGCTCTCCTCGCTTGACCCGCAGATTGTTATATCCGCTATTGAGGAATGTCCTGCCGAAGTGCTGAAAGCGCATCCTCTGTCGCTGCTGGTGCTGATGCGCCGTATGTTCACCTGGCGGCAGATTCCGAAGATGATGGAGCTGAAAGCGCTCCTGCTGACCTCCATTGAGGAGCATACAGAGCTGTCGGAAGAAGAACGCGGCAATCTGCTGGGCGAATGCGACCTCATTATGAGCTTTCTCTGCTACAATGACATCAGCGCAATGAGCCGCCTTCACCGCAGCGCCAGCAGTCAGATGTCACGACTTGCCATCAGTATCCAGAACAGCGGCGGCTGGACCTTCGGCTCGCCGTCGGTTCTGATGATGTTCTATCGTGCGCCGGGCGAGCTGCAAAGCGAGCTTGCCGAGATGGACGACTGTATGCCCCATTATTATAAGGTCACTGGAAGCCACGGACAGGGCGCGGAAACCATCATGCGGGCAGAGGCGGCGTTCATGCAGGGCCGCTTCACCGACGCGCACATCGAGCTGGAGCACGCCTATGCGCAGATCGAGGGGAACGGTCAGGTGAACATGGGGCTTTGCTGTGACTTCCTCGGATGGCAGCTTTCACTGTATACCGATACAGAAAAACGATATTCCTTTGAGGAACGCCGTGAGGAGCTGCTGCGTTATCACGACTCCGCATGGATCAATCTTTGGTCTGCCACCAGCGCCTATTATCACGCTCTGCTTGGCGAGCCGGAAAAAATCCCCGACGTTTTTGCCGAGCATCAGCTTTCCACAATCAATTTCCTTGCGCCGGGCAAGCCCATGATGGAAATGATCGAAAGTCAGGTGTATCTCGCCCAGGGCGCCTATACCAAGGTTATCGGACGCAGCGCGGGACAGCTGGCCGTGTGCGAAGCCATGCACTATGCGCTGGTCGCGCTGCATATCCGTATTCAGACCGCCGCGGCTTATGAGCTGCTTGGAAAATCCGAGGAAGCGCACGAGTGGCTCATAAGGGCGCTTGCCGACGCCGCGCCGGACGGCTTTGTGATGCCGTTTGTGGAGAACTACGACCTTCTGCAGCCGATGCTGGCACGGGAAATCCAGAATGACCTGATCGTGAAGATCATCGCTCTGGGCGAAGCGGCAAAAGCGCGAAAATCGGAAAACACCCGTCCGGTCGCGTTCGACGCGCTGACGGATCGGGAATATGAGATCGTGCTTCTGATGGCGGAACACCTGACGAACCGCGATATTGCGGAAAAGCTGTTCCTCTCGGAGGGCAGCGTCAAGCAGTATGTAAATCAGATCTACTCAAAGCTGCATATCGAGGGCGACACCCGAACCAAGCGAGCGCGGCTTTCCGAGCTGCTTTCTAAAAATACCTAACCTTTGGTTAATGGTTTTTTCATAAAATCCACTGTACAATATCTGTACGGTGGATTTTTTGCTTTTTATAAGGAGGTAAAACAGTGGAGCGATTGCAGATCGGCGGCAGCAGAAGCCGGATAATTCTTTTTGCTCTGATTATAAGCCTGAGCCTTTCCGCCTGCGCCGATAAAAACGACAATGATACTATTGTCACTACCAACGGCAATGAAGATATCGTCACAACTTCGGATACGACAGACACAAAGCCCGAAACAGCCCCTGCCGAAACGCAGCCGGTCATCGAATTGACGCCTGAGGATCTCCCGGAGCTTCTGCCGGATGTGCTGAAGCTGCGGGAAAAGGAGTATGACGAAATGCCGTATCTGGACACGCAGGAGCAGCTTTCCGAATACGTGCTGTGGAACTTACTCTATGGCAGAACCGAATGTGAATTCCGGCTGTCCTGGGAGCTGTCACACAATTTGAGTGCGGTGGCGCTGGAGCAGGCGTGCGAGGAAGTGATGTCCTACTATCTGTTCAGCGCATACCAGATCTGGGATATGATGACCGAGGATGACGGCGATCCGAACAGCGTATACGGCAAAATCAAGCTTGTGTATGAGCATCCGGAGTACGATCTGGAGGCCAGACTGGCAGCTTACAGTTATGTGGTGAACAATCCCCCTCCCGAGGGCGGATTCTCAGACTATGACGAGGAAAGGGCATACGCGAAAAAAATACACGACTATGTGGCGTGTAAGGTAACCTACGATCCCATGGGCTATGACCCGAAAAGCATGGAGTGCAAAAGGGGCTATGAAGGTCTGCAGGAAGCCTACAATGTGCTTGGCAAAAATCAGGAGACGGTCGTCTGCGCCGGATATGCCCGGGCCTTTGCGCTGATCTGCCAGTATGCCGGCATCAACTGCGCATGGGTGCGGGGCAACAAAACGGAAGAAAGCAGCCACGCATGGAATTTGATCTATCCCTGCGACGGCAGCGAGCCTGTGCTGGTTGATGTGACTTGGGATGATGGACAGAGCATTGATATTGTCGGACAGACCGAGGTGGATTACTCATATTTCTACATACCGCTTTCAAACGAATATGAGCATACGGCCGAAGAAAATATGGCGGACTTCATCGAGTATCTCAATCAATAAAGCAATCCGGAAGGGGGACTTTTATGGAAAGAAAATATATTTCAGCGGTCAAGGCACTGAACGGATATGTCCTGCAGGTTGATTTCGTGTCCGGCAGCCGTCTGCTGCTGGATATGAAGCCCTACCTTGACAAAATCCGTTTCCGTCCGCTGTCCGACCAGCAGGTGTGGAACAGCGCCGTGACCAACGGTATTTTTGTCCGCTTCGGCAATGTGGAGCTGAGCCACGACGAGATACTGTCCATGGCGGAGCAGGGGCATCGGAATATAATTTAACAAAAAGGAGATTAACGAACATGAAAAATTGGAAAAAGTACGCGGGTCATATGCTGGCACTGATAATGAGCCTGAGTCTGGTGGCCTGCGGCGGCGGTGACGATTATTACGGTGATGACACTGTTGACGGAGTTGATGAAGTCGCTCCGGAAACCATCGAGAATCTGGTCATTGATGATTCGGTCGTATACGATTACAGCGCCTTTCTGGGAACCTGGCCCGGCGAGGATAACAAGGTGCTTGCCGCGGAGGAATATGATGACGGACGGGTACACTTCACGCTGTCCGACGCCAATGACGATTGGATCGCCAGCGGCATATTCCAGTATGTGGCAGAATACGGCTATGTTTACGCCCACAACGACTATGACGGCATTGCTTACCAGTGCCGGTTTGACGGGGACGACAAGCTGTACATCGAATCCTTCGGCACGTTCGGAAAGGCGAACGGCGACGCTCCGGCAGAAACGGTCGCCGATAAATCGGCTGACGCTCCGCAGACCATCTATGATTCAACGACCATCGGCAAACCGGACGAATATGATTACAGCGACTTCCTGGGCAAATGGATCGGCACGGACGGCACTACGCTTACCGTAGAGGAGGACAGCGGCGAAGGAGCGCCCTTCGTACTGCTTGACCGCTATGGCGATCCATATACCAACGGCACATTCAAATATATAGAGAAATACGGCTGCGTCTACGCCGATGACGAACTTGTCGACGTCGCCTCAAAGTGCTGGTTCAACGAGAACGGCAGGCTGGAGATTCCCGGCTTCAGTATATACAGCAAAGTGACCGGCGACGAGTCCGACTACGTCGTACTCTACGGCACATGGTATCTGGACGGCGATGAGTCTGCAAAAAGGTGCATCGAGTTCGACAACAGCGGCACCATGTGGTCGATTTACGAGAGGCAGGACAACGGTCTTTTAGACGGGGTTGACGGCGGCACTCTGCGCGAAACCGGCGCTAACCGGTACGAGGCGGTATCCGACTGGAATGATAATGAGACCTTCGATTGTTATATTAAAGATGATTGTCTCTACTGGGGCAGCGAGGACGGCGGTTACGAGTTATACTATTGACTTTGTGAGCAGCGACACATAATCTGATGTAGGACAATATGAAAAGTCTGAATTTTCAGACCGGAAAGGTGGCAATTAAAATAATGAATCTGTTGAAAAAGAAGTTTGCGCTTTTGCTGGCAGTGATTCTCTGCCTGAGTCTTGCGGCCTGCGGCAGTAACGCTCCGGAAACCCTCGGGAATATAGTTCTCGACGATTCGATCGATGAAAGTCTCGAAGACACTTACGACGAATATCTGGGTTATTGGTATATCGCGGATAACGATAACAGCTATATCTGTGTGTTTGAAAACGACAGAATCTACTTCTACGAACTGTATGATGCCAAAAACGATTTGATTTCCAGCGGCCGGCTCCAGTATGTGAAGGGATACAGCTGCATGTATGCCTACAGCGAGCAGGATGGCATTGCCCACAAGTGCCGGATCGACCGCAAGCTGTTTGGCAGTGAGGACGATTATACGTTGTACATCGATTCCTTCGGTACATTCAGCAGAATGAACAACTATTTCGAAATCATCGGAGACGACTGGCGCACGTGGGGCATTATTCGCGACGGCGGTACCATCACCATCGACGGAGAGGACTTCTATTTGCTGGTGTGCGTCCACAAAGCGGATGCCACCTTCTATTACGATTCGGAAGATCAGGTGCTGTTTAACAGTGTGGAATACCCGATCACCTTTGGAGACAACGTGTGGGAAATTTTCAGGGGCATTGACTTCTCCGATCTGAACGGCGACGGCAACGGCGATGTGACCATGAAGTTCGACGACGGCGGCACGGAAATCAAGATTGTTTGGTTCTGGGACTCTGAGAGCGAACAGTTTGTATACCAGCCTGATAATTCGAATATACCTGCCTGATAATTAATGTCTACTGATCAACCCAAAAAGTATTGCACCACTGGACATTTACGTCGATTTGTGGTATAATAAATGCAAGGAAAAAC
>CACXED010000275.1 GCA_902766575.1 uncultured Ruminococcus sp.
GGCGAAGCTGTTGTAGCCGAGCAGCTCGACCGGGCTGTCGCCGACTATCTCCGAGATCGCCGAGAGGTTCTCTCTCGTGTCGGTGATATCGGGTATCAGCGGAACTCGGATGAGATAGGGCTTGCCCGATGCTCTGAGCCGCCGGAAGTTCGCGAGGATCGGAGCGTTGTCCACTCCGCAGTATTCGCGGTGCAGAGCCGGGTCGGCGAGCTTGATGTCCATCATGACGAAATCGACGTTTTCGAGTATCATCTCAAAGCGTTCGGGAGTCGTGTAGCCGCAGGTCTCGACCGCGCGGTGAACTCTACCCTCTCCGAGCAGTTTAAGCAGTTCGGCGGCGAACTCAGCCTGTAACGTAGGCTCTCCGCCCGAGACTGTAACTCCTCCGCCCGCCGAGCGCATGAAGTCGGCGTTCTTTAGGAGCTTTTCAGCGAGCGCGTCGGCTTCCCAGACAGCGCCGCAGATCGAGATAAGTCCGTCGGGGCAGGCCTCGATGCAGCGCCCGTAGGGCTGACATTCGGGATGCGAGCATTTATTCATGCAGCGTCCGCAATGCTTGCAGCGAGCGGTGCGCACCATAAGCTCGGGTTTCGGCGACAGCCCCTCGGGATTGTGACACCATCTGCACGAGAGCGGGCAGCCCTTGAGAAAGACGGTAGTTCTGACCCCCGGACCGTCGTGAACCGAGAACTCCTTGACGTCGAATACAGTTCCGGTCATGGCTTAAACGCAGTATTCCTGACGCGCGATGACGTGATCCTGATAAGCCTTGTCAAGCTCTACAAAATACGCGCTCCAGCCCCAGATTCTGACGACGAGCCGCTGATGATCCTCGGGATGCGCCTGCGCGTCCTTCATGGTCTCGAGGTTGACGGCGTTGAGCTGGAGCTGATGCCCTCCGCGGTCGATGAAATACTTGACTATCGACGCGACCTTTTCGAGCGCGTCGTCGCCCTTGAACACGCTGTTGTGGAACTCGAGGGTCAGCGGGCCGCCGTTCATCGCGTTGACGAAATGCTGCTTTGAGAAGGATTTGACGACCGAGACAGGTCCGGCTATCTTTGCAAACAGAGACGCCGAGAAGTTGGTTCCGAAGGGCTCGCCCTTTCTGCGTCCGTCGGGAGACGCGCCGATCTCGTCGGCGTGCCAGAGATAGAACATCGCCGAGCCGGTTCCGGCACGGTAGCAGCCTCCGCAGCAGTTTTTCTTGCCGTCGAGCGCGGCGGCGAACATATCGAGCAGCTTCACCGAGATATCGTCGACATAATCGTCGTCGTTGCCCATCTTGGGAGCTTCGTTCCGGAGCTTGTAGAGCAGGTCGGGATAATGCTCAAAGTTGTCGTCAACCGCCTTTACCATATCCTCCGCCGAGATGTATTTTTCGTCAAAGACGTATTTCTTTATCGCGGCGAGCGAATCGGCGGCTGTGGCGATGCCAGTGCCGTGGAAGCCGAAATTGCGGTACTTTATCTCGTCGAGCATAACGCTCATAAAGGGCGACGGCACGAACCAGAGATCCTTGATATTTGCCATTATCGCCTCGCACTCGGCGTTGATCTCGTTCTTCACCGCGTCCATTACCTCGTCAAAGCTCCCGCATGACGTGAAGCCCGAGTGCAGCACGCGGTCGACCGCTTTCGGATAGGACATTGCGCCGATATTCGCCACGTCAAAGCCCACGCCGGGGATTATGAACTCCCAGCAAGCGGCGACGGCGTAGTTCGCGGCGTCCTTCGGGTCGTAGCCCTTCTTAATGAGTCCCTCGATGACGACGTCGTCGTTCGAGTACTGCGGGAAACCGAGCCCCGCCTTGGTCAGCTCGGTGCCGAGCAGATATTCCTCCATCGGGGTCTTTTTCGAGACGCGGAGGTTTATCTTCGGGTCGATGAGCTTAAGATTCCGGCTCGCGATGAGACAGAGCTTCGACAGGTCGTTGAAAACCTCGTTTCCGTTCTCGTCAATGCCGCCGAGCACCATCGACTGACCGTTGTCGCCCTGCTGAACGCCGACATAGAGGTCGGAATCCTTGTTGAACGAGATGAAGAAGTCCTCGAGCAGCGCGAGCGCAGAGCTCTCGTCGAGAATCCCCTTGTCGATGTCAGCCTTGTAGAACGGATACATATACTTGTCAAAGCGTCCGCAGGTGTTGTGATAGTTGCCCTCGAGCCAGAGCGAGAAGTGCAGTATCCGGAACATCTGCAAAGCCTCGCGGAAGCTCGTCGCGCCATAGCGCGGAACTCTCCCGAGCACCTCCGCGATATCCTCACGTCCGACGCGCAGAGCCTCCTCGCGATAGCGGTCGGAGAGCGCGATAATATTGTCGATAGCGCGCTTGCCGTATTTGTCGGCGGTCTCGCGGAGGGCGAGCAGTCCGTTCTTTATCGCCTTTTCGTAGTCGGGCGAGAGGTTCGAGATGTAGCCGAGCTCATGGATGAAGTGCTTCGACTTTATCTCCTTCCATTCGTCCTCGGTGAAGCAGTCGGGGATCTGTTTCGTCGTGCGGACAAAGCAGATCTGCTCGTCGGGGAGAATATGCGGCTTCTGAGCTTTGCTGAGACGCTCAAAGCGGTCAGCCATGCGCTCCTCGGGAGTCATTCCGGCTTCTTTATAGATTTCGGAGAGATTTACGGTATAGTCCTCGCGGAGAGCGTGGTGCTTTTTTGCGAGTATGTAATCAAGCAGCTTCTGAGACATTTATTTACCATCCTTTCAGAGTATATCGTATGTTCGCACGGTTCTGGCGGGGAAACGGCACAGACCGGTTCCTCAATAATATTATATCAGAGTTTCCGGTCTTGTCAAGACATTTTTTTGCAGCAGTACGGCCAAAAGTTATCTTTATGCGCCAACAGAGCTCCAGGCCCTCACGTTTTGGACAGGGTTTACCGAAATCTTCATATATTTTGTTGAAATTTCTATTGCTTTTCGGGAGCATATGTGGTAATATGAATAGGAACAGGCGATACATCGTCTCTGTGTATCGCCGGAAGAACGATTGCAGAACAAGCTCAGAACCAATTTATAAAGGAGTGCCTACTATGAACAAACCCTTAATCGGAATCCGTCCGATCATCGACGGCAGACGCCGCGGTATCCGCGAGAGCCTCGAGGATCAGACCATGAACATGGCGAAAGCCGCAAAAGAGCTCATCGAATCAAAGCTCTTTTATCCCGACGGAACTCACGTCGAGTGCGTCATCGCCGACACGACCATCGGCGGCGGAGCCGAGGCTGCCGCCTGCGCCGAGAAATTCTCAAAGCTCAACGTCTGCGCGACCCTCTCGGTCACGCCCTGCTGGTGCTACGGCAGCGAGACGATGGA
>CACXED010000276.1 GCA_902766575.1 uncultured Ruminococcus sp.
ATCCATCCGTCCGGAATGGAGTCGGAGTACATTCTCATGTACGTGGTGTCTTCCTTATACTCGCGGCCGATGATGTTATCGACCGGAAGCAGGAAGTTGACGCCCTTTTCGCGAGCCTTGTTCATGATCTCGGTAGCGAGGTCGAGCTTGTCGCTCTCGCAGATCGAGGTGCCGATCTGGTTGCCGAGCGCCTTGAAGAAGGTGTAAGCCATTCCGCCGCCGATGATGATGGTGTCGCACTTTTCAAGCAGAGCGTTGATGACGCCGATCTTGTCGGAGACCTTTGCGCCGCCGAGGATTGCGACAAACGGACGCTTCGGATCTTCGAGCGCCTTGCCCATGACCTCGATCTCCTTCTGGATCAGGTAGCCGCAGACAGCGGTCTTGAGGTAATCGGCAACTCCGGCGGTCGAAGCGTGAGCTCTGTGAGCGGTTCCGAACGCGTCGTTGACATAGATCTCAGCCATGGAAGCGAGCTTCTTTGCGAACTCGGGATCGTTCTTCTCCTCAGCCGCGTGGAAACGGACGTTCTCGAGGAGGAGGACCTCGCCGTCCTTGAGGTTCATAGCCATTTCGACAGTCTTGTCGCCGACAACGTCGGGAGCGAGGACAGCCGGAACGCCCTTCTTGTTGAGAGCGTCAGCTACGATCTTGAGCGAGAGCTTCTTTATGTCGCCCTTAGCCTTTTCGAGAGCGGCAGCCTTTGCAGCCTCCTGCTCGGACTCGGGGAGAGCCTCGATCTTCTTCTTTTCCTTCTTGTCGAGAGAGAGCTTCTCGTCGAGGACGTTGTGCGGTCTGCCCATGTGGGAGCAGAGGATGATTCTTGCGCCCTTGTCCATAAGGTACTTGATGGTAGGAAGCGCGCCGTCGATTCTCTTTTCGTCGGTGATAACGCCGTCCTTTACGGGTACGTTGAAGTCGCAGCGGACGAGCACGCGCTTGCCGCGGAAGCCTTCGCCGATGTCTTCGATGGATTTCTTGTTGTACATTTATTTTCACCTCATTGATTTATTGGTCTTCTGGCTCGATGCGGGTAAAATGCCCGCAACTGAAAATATTTTATCACAATTCTTCAATTATATCAACAGAAATTTGTGAAAAAATTGCCGAAAAAATATTTTTTCCATTTTTCACAAACGCAGCCGTTCTCCGCCCGGATTATCAGTGCAATATATCAGTGCGCAAACGTCTTGACCGCCGCGTATACGAGCACGACCGCTCCGAGCGCTATCCGATACCAGCCGAAAACTCTGAAATCGTGCTTTTTTATGAAGTCCATCAAAAAGCGTATGCAGATCATCGACACCGCGAACGCCGTCACGCAGCCGACGATAAGTATTATAAGCTCTGTCGAAGTGAACGCCAACCCGAACTTCACAACCTTGAGAAGGCTCGCGCCGAACATTACCGGTATCGCGAGGAAAAATGTAAACTCCGCCGCGACCGTCCGGCTCACTCCGAGCATCAGCCCGCCGAGTATCGTCGCGCCCGAGCGCGAGGTTCCCGGAAAGACCGCCGCTATGAGCTGGAAAACTCCGATGAGAAACGCCGTTCTGAAGTCGATAGCGTCAAGCTCGGTGATCTTGGGGCTCTTTTTGAGGTTAGCCCTCTCGACGATTATAAAGGCGATACCGACGAGTATCAGCATCACCGCTACGGTCAGCGGATTGTAGAACAGCGCGTCGATAAGGTCGTCGAACAGCAGTCCGACCACCGCCGCCGGAATACAGGCGACGATTATCTTGAGCCAGAGATAGAGCTTATCGCGCTTTATAATGTGCAGCACCTCTCCGTTTTTTGAGAACGGGAAGATCTTGTTCCAGAAGATGACGAGGACGGCGATTATCGCGCCGAGCTGGATCACGACCTCGAACATCTGCCAGAAGCCCTCCGACACGCCGTTGAAGCTGACAAATTCCTCGAGCAGTATCAGATGCCCGGTGCTCGAAATCGGCAGCCACTCGGTAACGCCCTCGACGATGCCGAACAGCACCGATTTGAGCAGTTCAATGATAATTTCCATAAGCTCTCCTTATTTTGCTCTTACGATGTCGCCGGGCCTTAACTCGAACGGCGCTTTAGCGGTAAATTCCATATAGGGATGCGGAGCCGAGTCTATCGGGTTACTCTCCGCGTCGTACATGGCTCCGATGTGAAGCGCGCGGCCGACCTTTCCGGGAGAGATTACCTCCGCGTCCGAATCCGCAAAGACCTTATTCCGCTGAACGAAGCGCGCGGTTCCTGTCTCGGGATCATAGGACTCGACGCGGCAGAGATAGGCTTTTTCCTTCATGTAGCCGGGCTGCTTTGCGGTGTTTGCGTCCTCGTTCGGCTTTGCGAAGTAGTAGCCGGTGCCGTACTCGCGGTGACTGACGCTCTCGAGCTCGCGCAGCCAGTCGGGGTTGAAGCGATAGCCCTCCGGGTCTGCGAGATAGCTGTCGATCGCCATTCTGTAGACGTTGGTGACGACCGCGGCGTAGTACTCGCTTTTCATCCTGCCCTCGATCTTGAAGGAGCTGATCCCGGCTTCGATGAGCTCGGGGATATGCTCTATCATGCACATATCCTTTGACGACAGGAAGAAGGTTCCGCTCTCGTCCTCAACGACCGGAATACGGTTGTCAGGGCGCTTTTCCTCGACGATCTCGTACTCCGCACATCCCTCGTCGAGCCGATTCAGGGTCGACGGCTGATATCTCATATTCCATCGGCAGGGCTGAGCGCAGCGTCCGCGGTTTGCGTCGCGTCCGACGAAATGCTGCGACAAAAGGCAGCGTCCGCTGTAGGATATGCACATCGAGCCGTGGATAAAGGCTTCGAGCTCGAGCTCGGACGGAGTATTTTCGCGGATGAAGCGTATCTCGTCAAGGGTCAGCTCCCGTGCGAGGACGACGCGCTTCGCTCCGAGCTTATGCCACTCGCGGCAGGCGGCTGCGCTGACCGTAGACGCCTGAGTCGAGATATGCAGCTCGGTATCGGGCATATATTCGCGCACGAGCGCCATAACTCCGAGGTCGGCGGCTATCACCGCGTCGATGCCGAGCGGAGCTATGCTTCTGACATATTCGGTGAGCTTCGGGTACTCGTCCGAGTGGGGCGTCGTGTTGAGAGTGAGGTTAATTCTTACATTCCGCGCGTGAGCGTAGGCGACCGCCTCGGACAGTTCCTCAAACGTGAAGTTAGCGGCTGCGGCGCGCATACCGAAATCGTCTCCGGCGAGATAGACCGCGTCCGCTCCGTAGAGTATCGCGGCTTTCATTTTATCAAAGCTGCCCGCCGGAGACAGCAGCTCGGGGGCTTTCAGTTCTGATGACATGGCGTTTCCTTTCGATGATTCTGGCTGATAGTAATATTATACCATCATCTGGCGGAAAATGCAAGGGCTGACCGGTATATTCTGATTATTTTGCCTTGAACCGAGCCCAGCTGCGGATCGCGGCGGCGCAGCAGATAATTCCGAGCAGAGCCACTCCCGCCCAGCTGAATATCGTCGCGCGCCAGTCGAACAGGTCGGCGAGCCTTGCTATCCCGTAGGTGAA
>CACXED010000277.1 GCA_902766575.1 uncultured Ruminococcus sp.
GCGGTATCTTTGGAGGAGACCGGAAAGGTCAGGATCGTTGCGCTGGATAAAACCGGAACGATCACCAAAGGAGAGCCGAAGGTCACGGATATCCTCCCGGCTGAGGGCATGAGCGAAGCGGAGCTGCTGTCCATCGCCTATGCTTTGGAGAAGAAAAGCGAGCATCCGCTGGCTCGAGCAATCAATCAGAGGGCCGAGCAGGATGGACTGACGGCAGCCGAAGTTCAACAATTTCAGGCGCTGCCCGGCAACGGACTGACCGCGTCTCTTGACGGCGCAGCTTTGTCAGGCGGCAGCTTCCGGTTTATCAGCGGACAGATTCAAGTGCCCGCAAAGATGAAAGAAAGATATGAGCGGCTCTCGGAGGAAGGAAAAACCCCGCTGTTCTTTGCAAGGGACGGCGCGCTCTGCGGCATCATTGCCGTTGCGGATACCATCAGGGAGGACAGTCCTCAGGCCATTGCCGAAATGCGGAGCATGGGCGTCCATGTGGTGATGCTGACCGGAGACAATGAACGCACCGCGAAAGCCATCGGCGCGAAGGCCGGAGTTGACGAAGTAATTTCGGGCGTCCTTCCCGACGGCAAGGAAAGCGCGATACGCAAATTGCGGCAAAAAGGAAAGGTCATCATGGTCGGCGACGGCATCAACGACGCACCGGCTCTGACCGGCGCCGATATCGGCATCGCCATCGGTGCGGGCGCTGACGTCGCCATCGACGCGGCGGACGTGGTGCTGATGAAAAGCCGCCTGTCCGACGTGCCTGCGGCGATACGCCTGAGCCGCGCGACGCTGCGCAATATTCACGAAAACCTGTTCTGGGCGTTTATCTACAATACCATCGGTATTCCGCTGGCGGCAGGCGTATTTATCCCTCTGCTCGGCTGGCAGCTCAATCCGATGTTCGCCGCGGCAGCCATGAGCTTATCCAGCTTCAGCGTTGGCACCAACGCGCTGCGCCTGAATTTCTTCCGGATGGACGATATGCACGATATGCACGATTCCGGACGGGAAATCAAAAATAAATCAAAAACCACAGCCAAAAAGGAGACAAAACCCATGACAAAGACACTGAAAATCGAAGGCATGATGTGCGGGCATTGCGAGATGCACGTCAAAAAGGCGCTCGAGGCGCTCGACGGCGTAACCTGCGCCGAGGTCAGCCACAAGACCGGAACCGCTGTCGTTACGCTGGCGAAGGAAGTCTCGGACGATGCTCTGAAGCAGGCGGTTGCCGAGCAGGGCTATCAGGTGACTGATATCAGCCATTGATCAGTATTGCCGCTGCCGAGTTAGCGATGCGGTTCCGTTATCCCTGAAAGCAAAACCCACGCCGGAAAGCACAGGCGTCAAGCCCCTTGGGCGTGGGTTATTATTATCTTTTATCCGGCAGCGGCGTGGTATTCAAATGCGGAACGCGGTATCTCTTATATTGAGGACAGGCGTTATTGTTTTGTGTATCGGCTCTCCGCAGATGAACTTCTTTGATGTCACCATCGAGGGCAATACGGTAATATTCGCGGACGGGAACCGTATTCAGCTGCCCGAGAAAATAATAGCGCAGCTGGGTGGAAAAAACGCCGGTCTTATTCTCGGAATACGGGGAGAGGACGTCAAGCTCGACGCGCAGAATCTGAATGTTTACGGCGATTCAAAGCAGAGCGCGGTGGTCGAGAACACCGAGGTCATGGGCAACGAAAACAATCTGTATTTCACCTTTGGCGGCGCGGCAGCGGTCGCGAGAGTCTCAAAGTATGAAATAAGCCGGGTCGGCGATACGATTGGCTTTGTATTCATTCCCTCAAAGATTCATTTCTTTGACAAGGATACCGAGGAATGTCTAATCTGATGGAGGATGGCATATGCAGACGATACATCTGAAAGCGCCCAAGGGGTGGATCAACGACCCTAACGGGTTTATATACTATAACGGTGAATACCACCTGTTCTATCAGCATTTTCCATATGCTCCGAGATGGGGGAGAATGCACTGGGGTCACGCTGTGAGCAGCGACCTTATGAACTGGAAGCATCTTGACGTCGCGCTGTTTCCGACAAAGACCGACGATTGCGACGGCTGCTTTTCCGGCAGCGCGATTGAAAAGGACGGCGAGCTGCACTTATTATACACCGGCGTTAGATATGACGCTCCCGACCCGGAGAACACCAACTGCTGTCTTAATGACAAATTCACCGCGGCGCAGCTTCACATTTCCTCGAAGGATGGCTTCAGCTTTGATAATTTCGGAGGAAAAGCCACGGTGATCCCTCCGATTTCAGACCCGGATATCGGCGACAGAAATCACACCCGCGACCCTAAGGTCTGGCGTGGCGGCGACGGAAATTATTATCTGGTCGTCGGAAGCACTGTGAACAAAGCCGGTCGGCTGCTGTTCTACAGAAGCGCCGACCTTCTCCACTGGGATTATGTCAATTATGCCGCTGCCGACGGTTATGGCTGGATGTGGGAATGCCCGGATTATTTCAAAGTAGACGGCAGGGATGTGCTGGTTTTCTCGCCTATGGGAATAGAATACGGCAATCAGGCAGTCTGTACGCTGGTGGACTTTGACGAGCGAAGCTGTTCCATGAGGATAGGCGGAGATTATCAGTTCCTTGACTATGGGCTTGATCTGTACGCCCCCCAGAGCACTATTGACAAATCCGGCAGAAGAATAGTTGTCGCATGGCTCAGAATGCCGGAGCCGATGGACAATAACGCTATAGGAATGTACAGTATGCCCCGCGTCTGCGAGGTAAAGAACGACCATATATTCTTCCGTCCGCACCCGGAAATACGCGCGAAATTCAATAAGCGGATAGCTTCCCCCGCCGGGATTTATATGGTAAAGGCAAGCCTGTCCGACGGCGAGGCAATCAATATCGGCGGATATGTAGTCAAAAAAGAAAACGGCCGGGTCGTCGCCGACAGAAGCGGCGTTATCAGAAATCATAATGAGCTGCGAAACAGCTTTGAAACGCCTGCGCTCAACGGCGCTGCGGACATTGAAGCATATGTTGACGGCAATATGATCGAGGTTTTCCTGAACGGCGGCGAATATGTGATCACAAATGCGGTCTACGACCTTTCGGACTATGTATCCGGCAATGTCGAGCTTTACACTCTGAGCGATGCGGAGGAATGAATATGGCAAAATTTGATGTTTGCGCGCTTGGCGAGCTGCTGATAGATTTCACCGGTAACGGAATCAGCTCGCAGGGCAATCCGATTATGGAAGCAAACCCCGGCGGCGCTCCCTGCAATGTGCTTGCAATGCTGAACAAGCTGGGATATAAAACAGCCTTCATCGGCAAAATCGGCGATGATATTTTCGGCAGACAGCTTAAAAAAGTCGTCGAGGAGGCAGGCATAAATACCGACTGTCTGGTGACAGATAAGGCAGTCCATACCACCCTTGCGTTTGTAAACACATTGCCGGGCGGAGACCGGGAATTTTCGTTCTACAGAAATCCCGGCGCGGACATGATGCTGAGCGAATCCGACGTGAACGAGCAGCTTATTGCCGACAGCCGGATATTCCATTTCGGTTCGCTTTCAATGACCGGAGAAATATGCGAAGCGGCGACAAAAAAGGCGGTCAAAGCCGCAAAAAAAGCCGGACTTGTAATTTCCTTTGACCCGAATCTGCGGGAAAGTCTCTGGGAAAGTCTTGCTTTGGCAAGAGAAAAAATAGAGTATGGAATCGCTCAGTGCGATATTCTGAAAATATCGGACAATGAGATTCAATGGTTCACGGGAGAGCAGGATTTTGACCGCGCGGTGGAAAAGCTGCGGAGCAGATTCGGCAACATCAGGCTGCTGCTTCTGTCGCTGGGCAAAAACGGAAGCCGCGCGTATTCCGGCGGGAATAGCGCCTATGCTCCTATCGCGCCCGCCAATACAATCGAAACCACCGGCGCGGGAGACACATTCTGCGGAGCGATCCTGTCAAAGGTTCTGGAATACGGACTGAGGGAGTATTCAAATCGGGAGCTTTTGGATATGCTGATTTATGCGAACGCTGCGGCGGCTATCGTAACCGAGCGCAGAGGCGCTTTGAAGGTCATGCCGCGGCTTGAGGAAATCATAGACAGAATCGGGCGAAGCTGAAATGCAGGAGGTTAAAATAAAGCTGTCGTCGGTGAATGACGTTAAGGCAATACCGCACAATTCACGGCTTACGCCTTAAGCGCGAATCTGCTTGCCCCTTTTTCCGTCCGAGTTGCTTGCAACTCGTAGTTGCTTGCAACTCGTAGTTGCTTGAAACTCATAGTTGCTTGAAACTCATAGTTGCTTGCAACTCATCTTCACTAAAAATCCTTGACATGGGCGGTACCCTGCCGCAGTTGCAAAGCAACTGATCGGATTCTTTGTATCGTCTGACGAAAGAAATTGACGACTTGCTTTGCAAGTCCTGCGCACTTAGAATTATGCGGTATTGCCTTAACGGCATCCTGCCAGTTTTCCATGCGCTGGATTTCATCAAAAATCAGAAATTATCAAGTATTTAGCGTCAATGTTGAAAAACTTTTCTGATTTCATAATTTGTGTTATTCGGTTTTATCCTCTGTCGCTCAATCTGCCCGTGCCCTTGAAGTTCCGGTGAATCCCGACCGTCTGACGAACAGTTACAAATATTGCTTTACATCAATAAAGTTTTTTGTAACCAACGGTACACTTGGTACACATACTTTTGAGTCAGAGCAAATATTTTGCGACGTGCTATGTTTGATGAGACTAAAACTAACGGCGGCGCAGGAACTAACCTTGACTATGGGAGCGGCGGCTCGCCGCCGGCTCGCCGCGTTTATCATTCGGATGGCGAATTTCCACGGCGTAACTTCTGAAATATTCGAGAATAATAACATCACTCAAACAGATCCGCCAAAGCATTTATCCCGATGTGATTTTCGGAAACGACATAAATCCGATCGCCGGAGCGCAGCTCGTCGCTGCCTTTGGGAATGAACAAGCGTAAGGAATGCGAAGCATTCCGTCGCTTATGATCGCCGCGCTCGACCGCTCCGATGATCACGCCCTTTTTCAGATTGATTCCATCGCTCATCAGCGGAATGTCCGCCTTTGCAAAGCCGACCGGAATATCGAACGCGTCAATTTTCAGAATCGCCGGACCGAGCGAAAAATATTTGCTCTGACCGGCTTTTTTGCCGCCGCTGCCGATTGACTGAATATATCCGAGCAGAGACTGGGCGACGCACCTTTCGGGCGATAAGGTGATGTTGATCGTCACCTTTTTCAGAACCCTGTCGTATGAATCAGAATTGATCCGTGTGATGATGTTATCGATCCCGTTCGTCCACGCAATGAGCGACGAAAGCAGATTTGTCTCGTCGCTTTCGGTGACGCAGATGCAGGCGTCGCATTTTCCGACGCCCTCGCTTTCAAGCAGATCGACGTCGGTGGAACCATCAGCTTATCGTTTCTCAGCACGCCGAATATCAGAAAATCCGAGCCGAGCATCGGCTTGATGTCCTTCAGCTCCGCGTCAGCCAATATACTGTCCTTGTCGACCGTGATCTCGGCGAGCAGGACATTCGTGTCGAAAAACGGCTCCACCCGGTTCGCGGCATTGAAGCAGACCTGATCCATGATCGTTTCGCAGGCGAGCAGATTGATTTCGTCGGACTGCGTCAGGCTGATGATCAGATCGGCGGTATCCGCGCCCGCAGACAGCAGCACCTCACGCGACGCTCCGCTTCCGCAGACGCCGTTCACGCTGTAATTATTTGTAATTTCCTCAATTCTGTCCCCGGATTTGTCCACGACTATCACGTCGTGAGCCGTTTTTTCAAGATGCCGGACAAGCACCTCGGCGGTTTTACCCGCGCCGACAATTATGATCCGCATTTTCGGAAGCTCTCCTTTCGTATGCGTTTTGACTTGCTTTTCTCAATCATGCGGTAGATTTTTTTCGTGGTCAGCCCCTGCACGATCACCGTGAAGATAATGATCACATACGCCGCGCCGAGCAGCAGCTCATAGGTCGCTGACGGCAGTATCTCCGCGGTTGACAGCGCTAAAGCGAGCGTCAGTCCGCCTTTCAGCGCGCTCCAGGTCATCAGCGCCGTATATTCGATCAGATCGTAGCCGCCGGGAATGTTGTTTTTCCGGTTGAACGCCGTCGGAAGCGCAACGCCGACCGCACGGGAGATCAGCACCGCGATCACCGCCGCCGCTCCGACCGCGAAAAGCTCCTTTGATAGATTCAGTCTCACCACCGAGAAGCCGATCATGACGAACAGCACGCTGTTGAGCAGGCTGTCGATAATCTCCCAGAAGCGCTCGTAGAGATTCTCCCGGTCGACGATCATACGCCAGCGCGCCATTTTGTCCATTCCGTACGAGAAGGTCATGCCGCAGACGACCGACGCTATAACGCCTGAAAATCCGCATTTCTCGCAGATCACGTAGACCGACGAGACCGCAAGTATGCTTAACAGAATATGATTCAGCGGCTTCTGCGATTTACCGACGAAAAAGAGCAGAAGAACCGAAACCGCCAGCGCGACTGCCGCCGCTCCGAGCACTTCTCTTAACATCAGCAGGACGAAATTCTCACGTCCGATATTCGTGACGATGCTCTTTACAAAGGCGAACAGCGCGACGCCCATGCCGTCGTTGAACAGCGATTCGCTCTCGATGACGGTCGTGACATTTTTTGATAAACCGAGCTTGTTCATGATTCCGGTCGCCGCGATCGGGTCGGTCGGCGAAACGATGCAGCCGAGCAGCACGCAGACCCAGATATCAAGCTCCCAGCCGAATGTTCTCGACGCCGCGAAGAACAGCAGTCCGAACAGCACCGCCGAAATCGCCGTCGTCAGAAACGACAGAAGCGTGATATTCTTGAGATTGCTCTTGAATTTGTTGAAATGCACCTCTCCCGCTCCGGCGAAAAGCATGAAGCAGAGCACGCCGTCGAGCAGATAAGACTCAAAGCCGAACTCGCCGAGCCTTGACAACGCGCCGTTCAGCCAGTCGAGCGAAAGCAGATTTCCGGCTGTCTTGAGCGTTATGCAGAGCAGAAACGAGCCGAGCAGCAGCGCGATATCGTTCGGAATCTTAAAAAACCGTTCGTTAATGAGACTGATGAACGCGGTGAAACATATGATGATTGCAAACCAGGTCAGGAAATTCAATGGCCTCGCTCCTTTCAGACCGATCACTGATTGCCGGGCTGCGGCACGATACTATAATCTACTTTAATTAATGTCTACTGATCAACCCAAAAAGTATTGCACCACTGGACATTTACGTCGATTTGTGGTATAATAAATGCAAGGAAAAAC
>CACXED010000278.1 GCA_902766575.1 uncultured Ruminococcus sp.
CGCTGACCTCGGCTCCGACCTGAGCGGTGTCTCCGTCGGTAGTCTGCTTGCCGCAGATTATGAGGTCGAAATTTCCCGCCGCGGCTATGCCCTGCGAGATAGTCTTTGAGGTCGCGAGGACGTCGGCTCCGGCAAAGCGGCGGTCGGTGAGAAGATATCCCCTGTCGGCTCCCATCGAGTACGCCTCGCGGATTATCTCGGTCGCCTTTGGCGGGCCCATCGTTATGACCGAGACCTCTCCTCCCTTTTCCTCTCTGAGCCTGAACGCCGTTTCGAGCGCGTAGAGGTCGTAGGGGTTCATCTTTGAGTCGGCGCTGTCACGCCTGATGGTTCCGGTGACGGGATCGACCTCGACCCTGTTCGAGTCCGGTACCTGCTTGATGCAAACGCAGATCTTCATGTGTGTTTCCTTTCCGATTTTTCTCCGGCAGGCCTGCGCTTGCCGGGATTTCATGTTACTTTTTTCACAATGTCGTGTTTTTACAGTTAAATTTTTGTTCATTATACCACATTTTTTGTCGGATGTCAATCGAAATGCTAAAAAATGTTTTCAGTTTTTTGTACTGATGTTAATTTGATGTGAATTTAACATTTCAGAATACCTGTCCCGCGGACTTCATATATTTATTATATCAAAGTCCACAGGAGGTACGAGATGGTAAACGCGCGGGGACTGACGGCGTCCGAGGTCGAGGCGTCGCGGAAAAAATACGGCGAGAACCGCCTCACCAAGAAAAAGCGCCGGAGCATCCTCCGGCAGTTCATTGAAAACCTCGGAGACCCGGTGATACGGATCCTCCTCTGCGCTTTAGGCGTAAATCTGCTTTTCATTTTCAAGCGGGCCGACTGGTTCGAGACCGGAGGGATAGCTGCGGCGGTCTTTCTTGCGACCTTTATCTCGACCCTCTCGGAGTACGGCAGCGAGGCGGCGTTCGCAAAGCTCTGCGAGGAGAGCTCAGCGCTCGTCTGCCGCGTCAGGCGGGCGGAGGGCATAGTCGAGCTTCAGTCCTCCGAGCTCGTCGTCGGAGATATCCTGCTGATCTCCGCGGGCGAGGGCATACCCGCCGACGGACGGATAATCTCGGGAAAGCTCGGCGTCGACCAGTCGGCGATGACCGGCGAGAGCCGCGCCGTGGATAAGCTCCCGGGAAAGCCGGGCGACGGCTCGCCCTCCGACCCGACCATGCTTTTCTGCGGCACGACGGCGCTGACCGGCGAATGTGAGTGCGAGGTCACGGCGGTCGGAGACTCGACGGCGCTCGGCGGCATCTCGCGGGAGATCCAGACCGACACCCGTCCCTCGCCGATGAAGCTCCGGCTGACAAAGCTCGCGTCGGTGATAAGCCGGATAGGCTACGCGGCGTCGGGGATGGTAGCGCTCGCCTATCTTGTGAACACCTTTCTTATCGACAGCCGCTTCGACCCGGCGCTGATAACGGCAAAGCTCACCGATCTGAAATTTTTAGCCGAGCACCTGATGCACGCGCTGACGCTGGCTCTGACCGTCATAGTCGTCGCCGTCCCGGAGGGGCTTCCGATGATGATAGCCGTCGTGCTGTCGGCTAATATCCGTCGGATGGCAAAGGACAACGTCCTCGTCCGAAAGCCCACCGGAATCGAAGCGGCGGGCAGCATGAACATCCTGTTCACCGACAAGACAGGAACGCTCACCGAGGGAAAGCTCAGCGTCTCGTCGATGCTGACGCCCGACAGAGAGCTATCCTCTCTGCCGTCGGGAGAGACCGGGAGCGCGGTGATACTGCACTCGCGGGCGAACTGCGCGGCTTTATGGGGTCAGGATAAGCTCATCGGAGGAAACGCCACCGACCGGGCTCTCGCCATGTTCGCCGGAAGAAAGAGCGCCGCCTTTGAGCTCATCGAAAGGCTCCCCTTTGACAGCGAGCGCAAATACTCCGCCGCGTCGGTGATCTGCGGCGGCAAGACGCTGACCCTCGTCAAGGGCGCGCCCGAGCTTCTGCTGCCTTATGTAAAGGATTATCTCGCAAAGGACGGCTCAAGGCTTCCCTTTTCCCATCGGGCGCTGTTCGAAGCCGGGCTGAGGGAGCGCGCGTCGGGCGGAGCAAGGCTCCTGCTGCTCTCCGAAGCGCAGGGGAACAGCGTATCAAAGCTAAGGCGCGGCGAGATCCCCGGGCTGACTCTCCACTGCGTTCTTGTCATTCGCGACAGGCTGAGAAAGGAGACAAAGAGCTCGGTTGCGGCTCTGCGCGGCGCGGGAATAGGCGTGGTCATGATAACCGGCGACAGTCCCGAAACCGGAGCC
>CACXED010000279.1 GCA_902766575.1 uncultured Ruminococcus sp.
ACGGTAAGCTCGACGTCGTATTCACCGGATATTCGATTGAAGGCAGCGTTACTGAACGTATGCTGCTCTCGCCCTATCCGACGCTGACCTATTCTGCCGCCGATTACACCTATCGTATGGTCTATTGCGAATACACCGGCTGCCGGAAGCAGGAAATGTACGGCCGTCCGGCGGGGTATCGACTGCTGCTCTCCGAGAGCTCGCCGGGAAATTATAGCATGGGGCATTATGCCGAACCGCTTTTCCTTGAGGATATAGCCGAGCCGCCGGAGGGCTTCATCGGCGACAGCTATTCTCCGATCGAATCCGTCAGCGACGGTCACATATATCTGAGCGTCGACGCTGACACCGACGCGGGACCTCTCAAAGCGAAGATACCTTTCGATTGAGATATGGAGATCGTCTACCGAATATCGGGATCCGATAAAGCAAAGCTTCCCGGAGCGAACGCTCCGGGAAGTCATTTTCTTTTTGGTTTCAGGATATCCTCCGCTCTGAGCGCTTGTACGTCAGCTCGGCAGGATCACGCTCAGTTCGGTCTGCCGAGCACGATCCGGAAAAATTTCGCCATCAGCGGAACATATGTGACCGCAAAAACGACCGAAGCTATAATTTTTGCGCATTTCCTGCACTTCTGCGGGAGAGCCATGCCAATCAGCACTCCAAGCGAAGTCAGACAGAATTTTAGCGCGGCAAGCGTTTTCCAGTCGCTCTGTTCAATGTATTCCTCAGCATATCCGAATAATTTTTCCATATCGTCAATCCTTTCAGAATGTTTTTTCCTGATATGATTATATCACATTCTCCAAAGGATTGCAAGCGGAATTTATTAAAAGAAGAATTTGAACTCCTCCGGTCGATTTATTCATTATTGCATGGGTTTATAGCTTATGCCCTCGAGCTCATATTTTATAAATAAGCTGCCGGAGTCATTATACTCGTCTGTCTGCTCATAGGTCAATATTTCCTCACCGCCATTTATCGGCTGCCCGCCGTTCTCCGAGAGACGGAAAAGCTGTCTGCCGTCCTGATCGTCGATCGTGCCGCATCCGTAAAAATGTATCAGTTCGATCCCCTCGGGCTTTGACAAAATATCGTCGCAGGTCACGATGAACTCGAGCTTTCCATCTTTCATGGTTACTTTTGACGCGGCGATCCTGAATCCGCCGTGATTGAACAGCAAAATCGGCTCGTCAGGCACGACAGTCTCGCCCTCGGACGGAAGCGCGAAGCTGAGCTCGCTGACACTTACGTATTCCTGAGAGTTTTTCAGCCTGGCATTCATCGGGTGGCTTAAGTCGTTGAAGCTGAAATCGGCTATCCGACCGGTCATGCCGCTCTCCATCCGTCCGACGAGCTCGTAAATATCCGACTCGCTGCGGCTGCGATAAATACCCATGTAGGTGGTGATATAGCCTTCCTCGCCGTTTTCGCCGATCAGCGTTATCGACGGGACCATCTCCGTAGCCCAATCGCCGCCGAGAGCGAGGTTCTCCACATCAAAGAATACATATCTGCTGCCCTTTGCCATCGGGAGCACCCGCAGCGTGACCGGACCGAAGCTATGCTCAATAACATTCGAGTCGCTGTATTCTGTCAGCGAGAGCTCTACGCTCTCTCCGGTGGGAGCGCTCAGAGTGAAGCTCCGGACATCGGGGAAATCACTGCACACATAGACGTCAAATTTGCTGTATTCCCCGCTGCTTTCCTCGTCGATCGGAGCGAGAGAATAGCTCACGCCATCGGCCTCGGCGATAAGGCCGGTATAGAAGTTAGTCCTGACGACCTCAAAGTCGCCGTGTATGTCTCCGGTCAGCTTGTGCATATCAAAGTCGCTGCTGCCGTCGGTGACGATGACGCGCAGCTCGTTCGTGTCTCCGTAATTGAGCACGGCGTAGTCGATCTGACGCTCGCCGAATGGTATCACCTCGTCAAGCACCAGCGGTACTCTGTCGCCGATATCAACGACCCCGCGACCGGGAAGGATCACAAGGCTGTAATATATGCCGCTCGCCGCCGCTCCGATGCAGAACAGCAGAGCCATAGCCGCTGCTGTCAGCACAGCAGTAGGTCTGAGTCGCCGCTGAGATACGCGGCTTCCGCGCCCGGCGGATTCAGCTCTCGCCGCCGCGATTACGCGATCCTCCAACCCCTCCGGAGGGGTTATGTTCTCCATGCTTTTCTGATATTTATTCACGAATATACCTCCATTTCATTCCAACGCGTCGCGCAGCATACGCCGCGCACGGGTAAGCTGCATTCGGACGGTTCCCTCTCCTCGTCCGAGTATCCCGGCGATCTGAGCCGTTGAAAAG
>CACXED010000280.1 GCA_902766575.1 uncultured Ruminococcus sp.
ATTATCCAGTACTACGTCGACGCGGCGTAACCGAAAGGAGAACACCATGAAAATATTCCAGATTTATGGCGGCATCTGCTACTACGACGCGACTGCCGTTCATCCGACACTCGAGTCGACGGTCGGCAAATACCCGCCGGATGTCCTTTTCGTCGAAGCCCCCGACTATGTTTTCGAAAACTGGGGCTATGACGAAACCAAGGTCGGCTAAGAGCGGTTCATTCAGCCGACTCCGCCGGAAGGATGGAAATACAACACCGAGACCGGCGGCTTTGAGCTCATCAATCCGCCCGAACCCGAGGTAAACACAAATCCGATAACCGAACTACAGACGCAGAATAAACAGCTCGAAGCCAAAGTCAAGGCTTTAACTGAATCGTCGCAAATGCTTGAGGACTGTATCGTCGAAATGGCGGAGATCGTCTATGCGTGAAATATTATGTTCAATCGCCGAAAGGCTTTTGATAAAATTCTCAAAGAAAGGAGAGCTTGAAATGATGGCTATGCTTTTTGCCTGCCGCGTCATCGAGGGTCGCACCGAGTTCGAGTGCGTTCCCGCGAAGCTCAAAGCTCAGGTCGCTGAAATCATTATCAATGATTTCGCGCTTCCTGAGATCGTTCCCACCGAGTTCGGCGGAACGCTGACCGCGGACGCGGAATAATCTCAATGAGCTGCCGCGTTTTTCTGCTCGGCAGCTCTCCGAAAGGGAAATATGATAATAGACAAGATAATATCATGGGCTGTGCCGTTTGTCTGCGGCGGTATCATCACCGGACTTATCGCTTACATTAAGGCGATGAAAAGCAGAAACAGCGCAATCGAGGAGGGCGTTCAGTGCCTGCTGCGCGCTGAAATAATCCGAACACACGACAAGTACATGGAAAAGGGTTACTGCCCGATATACGCCAAAGAAGCTCTGAAGCGCGCCTATCATGCCTACCATGAGCTGCACGGCAACGATGTGGCGACAGGGCTTTACAATGAGACGATGGCTCTGCCAACTGAGGAAAGAAAGTGAATCATGAAAGGCATCGACATATCAAAGCACAATACCGGGCTTGACTTTGCGAAGCTCCGGGCGGCTGGAATCGACTTCGCGATGATACGCGCCGGGCTTGGAGGTGCGGTTGACCCGATGTTCGCAGCACACTACAAGGCCGCTAAAGCCGCGGGAATGCTCGTCGGCGTTTACTGGTTCTGCTATGCGCTTACCGTCTCCGAAGCGATCAGAGAGGCGGGCAAGTGCATCGAGACGATACGCGGCTGCAAGCTCGATCTCCCGGTTTTCTACGACTTCGAGTACGACACGGAGAGGTACGCAAAGGAGCGCGGAGTTATCTTCACTCCGAAGCTCCGCACCGACATCATCTGCGCGTTCTGCGAGCGCATCAGGTCGGCAGGCTATGAGCCGGGAATCTACACGAATCCCGACTACTGGCTCTACAGGCTCGTCAGAGGGCGTGTCAGCGGATACAAGCTCTGGCTCGCAGCATGGAGACGGGCTGACGGCATCGCTGACTTCGAATCAACCTCGCCCGACGATCTGCCGAGCAGGTACAAGGACGCGATGATCTGGCAGTTCGGCAAGTGCAGCTTCGACGGTAGGGACATTGACATAAACTACGGCTACTTCAATCCGATCTACAAAGTCGGCGGGCAGTACACGATCAAATCCGGCGATACCTACACAAGCGGCAGAGCCGTCCCGGCAAGACTGATCGGCAAGACATACACGATTGCCAAAGTCAAGCCGGACAGGCTGCTGCTCGGCGAGATCATGAGCTGGGTCAGAATATGAGGTTCCTGAAGCGGACGCTCGTATCCGTCCTGATATACGCCGCCGTATATCTGCCCTTTGTGGCGATCCTGCAGGCGGTCACGGGCTATGATTTCACCGCGGCGTACACGATTGGCGGAGCTGCGGCATCGGTCGAGATGATACTTTGCGCGCTTATAAAGCGCGAAGAACAAAAAGCCGACAGGAAGTCGGCGGAAAGAGGTTCAGATGAACAGGATCAACTGGAAGCAGAAACTTTCGAGCCGTAAATTCTGGGCGGCAGTCGCGGGATTCGTCACGGCGATCCTCGTCGCGTTCCGGGTAGAGAACGGCACGGTCGAGCAGGTCACGGCTATCATTACCGCAGGCGGCGTGCTCGCGGCGTATATTCTCGGTGAGTCGATGGTCGACGCGAACCGGGAATATGAGGACGACAACAAAGACGAATAGACAAATGAAAACGCTGTCGTTGAATCACTCAATGGCAGCGTTATTTGTTTCAAACTCGATTTGCTCGGTAATTTCAGGCGCGTCATATGTTTCGACGATTTCTGACTCGGTTACTTCGGTAGATTCAAATTGCTTTTTTATCTTATCGTCTCTTGATTCAACGGCACCGCAATGCCACATCCATAGTACAATACCAATCAATATACCGAAAATAAGGTAAACGATTCCAAGAGGAATGCAGGTTTTTAGGGTGAATTGGTTATGTCTGGTTAAGATGCCGATAAAATAGAACATAAAGAATATGACCGTGACAAAAACTATACCAATGGCAAGCGCGACAATCAAAAGCCGATATATGCTGACATCTTTGATGTTATTAAGCACCGATGTAGAGAAAGTCATACCGCCTACAAACGCAAGGACGACTGACGCGAAGATTCCGAGAATTGCTATGTAGTCAAGTTTGGATTTCTCGACTGAATCCCTAATATTTTTTGCATCTTCCTGAATCTCTTCTACCTTATTCGAGAGGTTCATCAATGTTGCACCTTGTTGTGCTACCCAAACGTCGCCTTTATCAGAATAAGACATTCTTGCTATTTCAAGACTTACATGGTCATAGAGTTTATGAATGCTTTTGCTTACATTAATGGGCTCTCCATTTTTATCGGTGCTTTTTGACATATAATGCTCATTAATAAACTGCAGATTGAACAGTAATGTTTCCAATGTTCCACTGGACAGCGTCTCATCTGATTTGATCTCAAATATTTTTGCGAATATATCTGAATAATAGTGTCGAAAGCCATCATCGTCATCGGATGGTTGATATATCGATTCAAGCTCTCTATAAATTTCAATTCGCTCAGTTTTGTTTGAAAGCAAACTTTCTGAAAGAGCCAATTTTGAAAGCAGGTTACTTAGCTGTGCTCTTTTTGCATTAATTTCTGCACTATTCATAAATTATCCGTGTTGTTTTATGAGTTCTAACGATATGGTGCGGTGATTGCCTATCCCATTTGCATAGGTATAGCTCCATGCACTACCTGCTTTGTGAGTCTCCTTAACCAAATCCCACGGATCAAGACAACGCTTCTCGTCAACGAGTGGATCGATGAACTTCTTGTCTTCCTCGCAAATGTCCGAAGTGTATTCACTCAGGATCGGCATACCGCCATATCCACAAAAACGATAATATACGTTGGGGACTACTGGCCCAAACTGCCATGCTTCAATCGGATCTTCGAAAGCCGGAACACCTTTCTTCTGTAGATACTCCTTTTGAATAAAATACAGTATCTTCTGAAGCTGCAGATTGCTTATAGGTTTGTTATCCATGGCGCATTTTGTAATAATGTATTTCGACAATTCAACAGCCGAATAAGCCATACTCACACCTCCAGTATATTAATCAATACATTATATGCTATCCCTTTTGAGAGAGTATATATATTATACCACATCTCCGAATAAGAAATCAAGTGTAAATTTATAATTTTGTAAGAATTTTTGCAAAAATGATAATATACTTGCATTTTTGAAAACTGTTAAGCGATCTGAAGTCAAAATAAGAACACAAATCACATCTGAATCTAAAGCACACCGGAGACTTGATAGCCTCGGTTTTTTACTGTGTATTTTCTGCGTACAAACGCATAAAACTATATGATTTTTTCTGACGATTTCTGAATCGTGCCAATCGGCTGTAAAATTCCGAAAATGCCGATTGCTCCTGACAAAATGACGCTTTCTGAAGCAAAATGAAAACAAAAAGCACCTGCCTTGCAGCAGGTGCTCTGGCGGAGAAGCAGAGATTCGAACTCTGGAGACCCGTTAAGGCCTACACGATTTCC
>CACXED010000281.1 GCA_902766575.1 uncultured Ruminococcus sp.
ATCGCGAGATATTTCTCCGAGTCCTCGTCTCCGAGCATGAAGAACGGAGTTGAGAACTCCGAAACCGTCTCGTGCTTGGAGTTTATGTAGCGTCCGCGGATAGTGGTGATGTTGTTCTTATCCGGCGCGATCCGTCTGCGGATCTCGCCAATTTCTTTGTCGGTCATTATGGTTCTCCTTTAATTTAATTCAGAAATTATTCGTTTGCTATTGCATAAACGCGGAAAATGTGGTATAATCAATGGGAAATAAAAAAATTGGAGGATAACAAGATGTTACTTCAGACATATCTCGGTGATCCGGAGGAAAAGCCGCTCGAGCGGATGGTCAACGACGGAGGCTTCACCGGTATATTCCGCACTATAGGCTGCATAGGAGACTCGCTCTCGTCCGGAGAGTTCGAGTCCACCGATCCTGAGCAGACCCAGAAAGGCTACCACGACTATTTTGAGTACTCGTGGGGTCAGTATATCGCACGGGCGGCAGGCTGCAAGGTCTGGAATTTCTCCCGCGGAGGAATGACCGCAAAGGAATACTGGAACAGCTTTGCCGAAGCCAACGACTACTGGAATCCCGATAAGCTCTGTCAGGCGTACATAATCGCGCTCGGAGTCAACGATCTGTGCGGTCAGAAGCAGGAGATCGGCTCGACCGCCGACATCTGCCTTGAGGACTACAACAAGAACGCCGAGACCTTCTGCGGTTATTACTCGAGGATAATCCAGAGAATCAAGTCGATGCAGCCGCAGGCGAGATTCTTCCTCATGACCATGCCGAGATCCGGCGATGCCGAGCGGGACGCAATATCCGCGGCTCATGCAAGCCTGCTGAACGATCTGGCGGTATTCTTCGATTACACTTATGTGATCGACCTGTACAAATACGCGCCGGTCTATGACGCTGAGTTCAAGAAGAATTTCTACCTCGGCGGCCACATGAATCCGATGGGCTATATGCTCACCGCGAAGATGACGATGAGCTACATTGACTACATAATCCGCCACAATATGGAGGATTTTGCTCAGGTCGGCTTTATCGGCAAGGGCGTACATAACTACTCGGCTAAGTGGTAAATATTACAAATCGGAATCAGTCTCCGGCTGATTCCTTTTTGATTTCAGAGCGTTCAGCAGTATAAACGCCGCGATGGGGAAAATCGCCGCAGAAAGGATTCCTACCTTGAGCGACGCGTCGCCCGAGAGCCGTCCGGAAACAAGTCCGATCAGGCTCGGGCCTCCGGCGCAGCCTACGTCTCCGGCGAGAGCGAGCAGAGCGAACATCGAGGTTCCTCCCTGCGGAAGTTTCCGCGTCGCAAGACTGAGCGTCCCCGGCCAATAGATGCCGACGAACAGTCCGACCACCGCGCAGCCGATCAGGCTCACCGCCGGGATCGGAGCCGCAAAGGTCAGCACATATCCGCCGATCATTCCGACCGCGCAGACGGTCATGACCCGCGAGAGCTTCAGCTTTGCGCCGAAAGCGCCGTAGAAGGTCCTCGAAAGCGCCATCATCAGCGCGAACATACATGGCCCGAGCAGATCTCCGACCGTTTTGGAGACTCCGAGTCCGGTCTCGGCAAAAAGCGACGCCCATTGAGCTATCGACTGCTCGGCAGCTCCGGCGCAGATCATCAGCAGCAGAAAGAGCCTGAAATCACGCAGGCTGAACAGCTTGCGCGCCGGGATAGTCTCGCGTCCCGCGGAGTAACTGTTGATCGGCACGAAAATGAAGAAAATACAGTTCACCGCCGGAATTATCGCCCAGAGAAAGGCGAGTATCCGCCAGTCGGCTCCGCCCGCAAGCGAGAAGAAAAGCGTCGAGAGCAGCACTATCGCGATATGTCCCCAGCAGTAAAAGGAATGGAGCAGGCTCATCGCCGAGGATTTTTCCTCGGTCGGCAGCGCCTCGACGATCGGCGAAGCCAGCACCTCGATGAATCCGCTGCCGAGGGCGCAGAACACAGTCGCGGTCAGCAATCCGGCAAACGGCGGCATTATGTAAGGAAATACTCCGAGTCCGGCTATTCCGAC
This sequence comes from uncultured Ruminococcus sp., assembly GCA_902766575.1. GTDB lineage: Bacteria > Bacillota > Clostridia > Oscillospirales > CAG-272 > Flemingiibacterium. Next base: position 2,031 of record CACXED010000281.1, read on the forward strand.
CGCCGAGAAAATATGCGCTATGACAATCCCGCGCCGATAGCCGATCCGGTCGGCAAATCCGGCTCCGAGCAGATCGACTATCATCTGGATCGTGAAGTTGAAGCCGACGAGCAGCGTGATCTGATCGAGCGAGACGCTGAATTCGCGCGAATAAGTGGAAAAGAGCAGCGGGGAAAAGTTATTGACTATCGACTGTATAAAAAAACAGACATAGCAGGATATCAGTGTATTTTTGTAAGTAAATTTCATTATGCGGCAAAACCGTCGGCGCGGTTCCTTTCTGATGTAATTCCGGACGGAGATCTCCGTCCGGCGCGGGGCTATTTACCGGATTCCTTGCTGGTGACGTTGACAGGCGCGAGGTGAGCCACCGAGTTCGCCTCAAAGTCGTCGTTCGGGACAGTGACCGCGATCCCGGTGCAGTCGTTTGCCGAAGCTACCGAGCTGACCTGAAAGATCGGATCGTTTTGATTTGCGTCCGGCTCAGTCGGTTTTGAAAGGCTCTCGCCCTCCGGCTCCGCGAGTCCGACTGTCTCGATAAAATTTCCGCTGACCGAGCGGAGCACCTTTACGATCGGCTTTTTTTCCATGAAAACTACATCCTTTCGGGAGCAGAACGGCTCCTCAAGCTGTAGTATCTCACGAAACGGCGCGGCGCAAACAAGTATATTATACCACATTATATGCCGCATTGCAAGCCCTCGCAACAAAAAATTCGATATCCTCTTGAAATTGAACACAGAATATGTTATACTAAATATAATAACCGACGGCGGTCG
>CACXED010000282.1 GCA_902766575.1 uncultured Ruminococcus sp.
AGTCTGGCGGCGAAACAAAATACTACGCATATCTTTCCTACACCCACGTCCTGCCTGTAACCTTTGGCGAGCCGCGTGAAATCGGCATCGAAGAAACGCCGTCATATTGGAATTTACAATCCGATAAATAATATTTTACAATAAGTTTACTATTTCATTCTCGTTTTGCGGTATAATTATGGAGCTTTGCCGAGCCTTGCCGTTACCAACTCGGAAAAGCGGATAAAATACGACATTCACCCCGGAATGCGGCTTTCCGGGGTCGTTTTGTCGGAAAAAGGCAGGATATTTTATGATCAGACTTTCACACATCCGCAAAACCTTCCGCGTCTCGCGGCGGGAGGCAGGCTTCAAAAACGCCGTAAAGAGCTTCTTCGTCCGAGATTACGACACGATAGAAGCCCTCGCCGACATCTCCTTTGAGATCGGAGACGGCGAGATGGTCGGCTACATCGGCCCGAACGGCGCAGGAAAATCCTCGACGATCAAGGTCATGTCGGGGATCCTCACGCCCGATTCGGGAGAGTGCGTGATCGACGGCAGAACTCCCTGGCTCGAACGCAAAACCCACGTTGCGAACCTCGGAGTGGTTTTCGGTCAGCGCTCGGCGCTCTGGTGGGACGTTCCGGTCGCCGACTCCTTCGAGCTGCTGCGCGACATCTACTCGGTTCCCGAGGACGAGTACAAAAAGACGATCAGTCGGCTCACCGAGATGCTCGGGCTTGAAAAGCTCCTGACGACGCCGACCAGACAGCTCTCGCTCGGTCAGCGTATGCGCTGCGAGATCGCGGCGGCGCTGATACATTCCCCGCGCATACTTTTCCTCGACGAGCCGACGATAGGGCTCGACGCAGTGTCGAAGTTAGCCGTCCGCGAGTTCATCTCGGAGCTGAACCGCGAGCGCGGCACGACAGTCATTCTCACGACTCACGATATGCAGGACATCGAAGCGCTGACAAACCGGATAATCCTGATCGGCAAGGGCAGAATATTGCTCGACGGCGAGCTTGAATCGCTCCGGCACCGCTTCGAGGGCTCGAAAAAGGTTATCGCCGAATACACCGGCTCGCTCGGCGAACTGCCGGAGGGAGTCTCGCTCGCCGACGACAAATCCTCAGGTCTCTCTCACCGCAGCGAGTTCGTGCTGACGAGCTGTCCGGTCTCTGCGCTGATTTCGCAGCTTGCGCAGACGGTAGAGCTCAACGACGTCTCGGTGGAATCGGCTTCGATCGACGAAACTATCGTCAATATGTACAGGGAGTACGGGATATGAGCGGCGCCGTGATAAATCCCGTCCGAAAATATCTGTCATTTTTCCGGATAAGATTCTCCGCGGGACTGCAATACCGAGTCGCCGCGATAGCCGGAGTCGTGACTCAGTTCATCTGGGGAACGATGGAGATACTGCTTTACGAGGCGTTCTGGCGCACCGACCCGTCTGCGTTCCCGATGGCGCGCGGCGAGCTCTACACCTACATCTGGCTCCAGCAGGCACTGCTCGCGATGTATATGCCGTGGATTTTCGACAACAGCATTTTCGATCAGATTACGAACGGCGGAGTCGCGCTCGAGCTCTGCCGCCCGGCTGATATCTATACGATGTGGTTTGTGAAGAACTGCTCGATGAGGCTTTCGCGGGTGCTGCTCAGGTGCATACCGATCTTCGTGATAACCGCTTTTCTGCCCGAGCCGTTCGGATTCAGACCTCCGAGCGACCTATTAAGGCTCATCCTCTCGCTGATCTCGCTGATACTCGGATTCCTGCTCATGATAGCGATTGCAATGCTCATCTACATCTCGGCGTTCTACACGCTCGACTCGCGCGGGGTCAGAATGGTCGCCGCGACGGTAGCCGAGTTCTGCGCCGGAGCGGTGATCCCACTGCCCTTTCTGCCCGACGGCGTCCGGCGCGTGATGGATTTGCTCCCGTTCGCGTCGACGCAGAGCACGCCCTTTCTGATTTTCAGCGGCTCGCTGACCGGCTCGGACGCGTTTTGGGCGATGGGACTTCAGCTTTTCTGGTGTATCGCGCTGATAGCGGTCGGAAAGCTCTGGATGCGCTCGGCGCTGAAAAACGTCGTTCTGCAGGGAGGTTAAGCATGAGAAAAGTATCTGATTTCAAGCTCTATTTCAGAATCCTCTCGATACAGCTCCGCTCGGCGATGGAGTACAAGGCGTCGTTCCTGATGAGCGCCATCGCGCAGTTTTTAGCGGCGTTCTCGGTGTTTTTCGGGATGATGTTCATGTTCATGCGCTTCGACTCGGTCGACGGCTACAGCTTCGGAGAAGTGCTGATCTGCTTCTCGGTGATAAATGTAGCCTTTGCGCTGTCCGAGTGCTTTGCACGCGGGCTTGACACCTTCCCGTCGATAATCTCCAACGGGCAGTTCGACCGTATCCTCGTCCGTCCGAGGGGAGAGATATTTCAGGTCATAACGACCAAGTTCGAGTTCTCCCGGATAGGCAGACTTCTTCAGGCGGCGGTGATATTTATCTGGGCGATCCCGAAAAGCGGTATAGACTTCACGCCGGCAAAGGCGCTCTGCCTTGTGCTGATGGTGATCTGCGGCACGGCGGTATTTTCGGGAGTTTTCACGATCTACGCCTTTATCTGCTTCTTCACCACCGAGGGGCTGGAGTTCATGAACGTATTCACCGACGGAGTGCGCGAGTATGGAAAATATCCGCTCGGCGATGGAGTACAAGGCGTCGTTCCTGATGAGCGCCATC
>CACXED010000283.1 GCA_902766575.1 uncultured Ruminococcus sp.
CGGCGGTTTTCATAGATCATATAGCTGTGCTCCGAGCCTTCCTTCGGAATCGAGACCGAGCCGGGGTTCAGGCAGAGTATACCGTCGCGCTCGAGGCATTTCGGGATGTGAGTATGCCCCTGCACGAACACGCCGCCGCGCTTCATCGGCGGGAGCGAGTCAAAGTTGTGGTGATGCCCGTGGGTCGCGAAGACGTCGATCCCGTCGACCGAGAGCAGGCAGTAGTCGGCGAGCACCGGGAAGTCAAGCACCATCTGGTCGACCTCAGCCTCGCAGTTGCCGCGCACGCAGAGCAGCTCGTCCTTTGCGTCGTTTAGCATAGCTATCACCTTTTTCGGCGCATAGCCGTCGGGCAGATCGTTTCTCGGGCCGTGGTAGAGCAGATCGCCGAGCAGCAGCAGCCGGTCGGCGCACTCGCGTTTATAAGCGTCGAGCATTTTTTCGCAGTAAAGCGCCGACCCGTGAATGTCGGACGCGATCATAAGTCTCATTTTTTGTCTCCTGAAAAAAATATTTTCAGAATATTATATCACATATGGAGCGCAATGTCAAGCGGCAGTTAAAATGCAACTCAAAGTAGCGGATTTTGTTTACTTTCGGGTATTGCTTTTGCCCGACCGGGATGGTATAATAAATAAAAAACCGAAAGGAATGATCAAATGAAACTCGCATCAACCCTCGGAAAGCTCCGCTGTGACTCGGGACTGTCGCAGGAAAAGTTAGCCGGAATCCTCGGCGTGTCGCGTCAGGCGGTACAGAAATGGGAATCCGGAGCCGCCGTTCCGGATATCGAAAAGCTGATCAAAATCTCCAAATACTTCGGGATCTCGCTCGACGCGCTCGTTTTCGAGTCCGACCGGCGCGCCACAGAGGAGCTGACCTTTGAGCGCAAGCTCAGTCCGCAGTACTCGACCATGCACAACTGGGAGAAATACTCGTCCCAGCTCTGGGTCGAGCTTATCCAGTCGAACGAGGAGGGCAAGGATATCTCGGCGTTTGAGGAAATCTTCCGCGCCGCGGCTAAGCTCCCCGAGTGCGAGGCAAAGGTGAAGATAGCCGACACGCTCTTTGAGGTCGTGCTGAACGCGCCGACGAGAGCCGACTATCCCTACCGCGAGCCCTCCGATCTCGAGACGATAAAGCTCCTGCGTCCTGCCGGTGAGAAAATCGGTTTCGGAAAGCCCTCCGGCGATCTTTACGATAAAATCTACGGCGGATGGGTCGGCCGTGTCTGCGGATGTCTGCTCGGTAAGCCGATCGAGGGCATACGTACAAACGAGCTGCACCCGTTCCTTAAGGAGACCGGAAATTTCCCGATGCACCGCTACATTCTCTTGTCCGACATAACCGACGAAATTGATAAGAATTACAACTGGCGGTTCAGGGGCAGATGCTACCCGGATACGCTCGACTGCGCTCCGGTCGACGACGACACGAACTACACCGTGCTCGCCGCAAAGCTCGTCGAGCGCTATGGAGTCGATTTCACGCCGTGGGACGTCTCGCGGATCTGGCTCGATTTGCAGCCCAAAAACGCCTACTGCACCGCCGAGCGCGTGGCGTTCAGGAACTTCGTCGACGGCTACAATCCTCCCGAGTCGGCGATCTACAAGAACCCTTACCGTGAGTGGATCGGCGCGCAGATACGCGGCGACTACTTCGGCTACATAAATCCCGGAAATCCCGAGCTCGCCGCCGAGATGGCATGGCGCGACGCCTCGATTTCTCATGTAAAGAACGGCATCTACGGCGAGATGTTCGCCGCGGCGATGATAGCCGCAGCCGCTGTCGAGAGCGATATCAAGACGATAATCCGCGCAGGTCTCGCTCAAATACCCGAGAAATCGCGTCTTTACGAGTCGGTCGAAGCTATTATCTCTCTACATGAATCGGGAGCAGATTTCGACAGCGCGTCTGCGTTCATCCACGAGCGCTGGGACGAGAAATCAGGTCACTGCTGGTGCCACACGATCTCCAATGCGATGATAGTCGCAGCGGCTCTGCTCTGGGGCAGCGGAGAC
>CACXED010000284.1 GCA_902766575.1 uncultured Ruminococcus sp.
CGGCAGAACGAGCATCGCGTCGCGCTTCTTCCAGCCCTCGTCCTGGATATAGGTCGTGAGCGTGATATCCGGGTCGTCGTCCCGGAGCTGAATGACTTTATTTACCACGGCTTCTCCTTTCATAAAGTGCAATTCTCAGTAAATTATATCACAGCCGACTGTTTTTGTCAAGCACCTTGACAGAAAGAACGAAATCTGATATAATTTTATGAGGGAGGTGAGTGTTTGTCAATATCTTCCGAAACCAGAAACACACTCGAGCGGCTCTTTTCGCAGTATCGCGCGTCGGCGTCGCTGAAAGACGCGGTGAACTACGCAAAGGCTCTCGAAGCCGCTTCAGCCGGAGCCCGTGAGCTCGACGACAAGCTGAAGCTCTGCGACGATCTGAGCTGTCTGCTCGAAAGGCATCGTCTGCCAGAGATCGCCGAGTCCTACGCCCGCGCGCTCTGCGGTCTGACCTTCGCGATGACCGACGTGAACGATATCCGCGCCTACTGCGAGACCCTGCGCGTTCTCTCGGACGAGTACGACTCGACCGAGGTCGCTTATCAGTATATGCGCTCGCTCTATGATCTCTTTCTCAACTCCGACGCTGAGAACGAGACGATACTCCGCCGGATGGAGGGCGTTTATTCGCGCTGTCATGACGGCAGATCGGCCTATCTTTATTCAAGTCTCCACACCGGGCTGAAGCTCGACGCCGGGATAGTCGCACACGGGCGCGAATATATGCGCGACTGTTACTTCAAGGCGATTAAAAGCTCGTCCTCGTCCGAGGTCTATATCCGGAACTCGCCTTACATCGAGGGCTTCATTCAGCCCTATGTCGGCAATATCTATCACTACACCGCGCTGACCGCCGTCGTGAACATTATACAGAACGGCGAGCTCTGGGCGACTCAGTGCGATTTTCTCAACGACACCGAGGAACGGCGATATATCACGAAATTTCTCTCGTCGAGCCGTTATGACTGCGTGCGGGAGAACATCGAGCGCGCGCTGACCTCCGACAGCTATCACGCTCCGACCGGAGCCGCGCCGCTCAAGCGGGTCGTAGCCGACATGAACCGCGATATCTTCATCATGTCATTTTCAAAGGACGGCGACAGTCTCACGCTCTGGAGCGGCTACACGAACAAATGCGGCTTCAATATCGGCTTTGACAGCGTGCGGCTTTTCTACCGGAACAACCTGAGCGAATTCCGCGGCGACGCTGACTGCATGGTCGGCGGGCTCGTCTGCTACAAGCCGTCGGACAAGCCCTTTGCCGAGCTCGACGACATGATCGACAGCCTCACCCGCGACGCCAAGCGCTATGGCCTCACCGACGAACAGACGAGCTGCGCCATCGCCGCTCACGTCATGTACGCCGGATTCTTCTTAAAATCGAGCTCCATGTCGGCTGAAAACGAGTACCGCATCGTCTATATGCCGGTCGACAAACGGGCGATAAATATCCGCTGCAAGGGCAATATACCGATCCCCTACGCTGTCTACAGCGATCCTGCTCTGATCCGCAGCTCGATAAAAAGCATCTGCATAGGCCCGACCAACGAGCCCGGAATCACTGCCAAGGGCATTAACTATCTCGTTCAGTCCACGCCCGGGCTGCCGTCCGACCTTGCAATCTCCAAAAGCAGGGTCAGCCTGCGCTATTGAACCCGACTCAGCTTCTCACAGAAAATTCACATTGAAAGGTTTTTTATGTCCGATATTATCGAAATCACAGATTTTTCCGCGCCGGAGCTCGACGTATTTGCCCGGCTCACAGATATGCAGCTCCGCAGCAGGCTCGAGCCCGAGCGCGGCATTTTCATCGCCGAGAGCCCGACCGTGATTAACCTCGCTCTCAACGCCGGCTTCGAGCCGATCTCGCTGATAATGGAGCGCCGTCACATCTCCGGTCCCGGAAAGCCGATAATCGACCGCTGTCCCGGCATCCCGGTCTACACCGCCGACGATGAGCTCTTAGCCAAGCTGACCGGCTTTCCGATGACCCGCGGCATACTCTGCGCGATGCGCCGCAAGCCGCTCCCGACTGTCGCCAAAGTCTGCGAAAACGCCCGGCGGATCGCCGTGATGGAGAATATCACCGACGTTACGAACATCGGCGCAATCTTCCGCTCGGCGGCGGGGCTCGGGATAGACGCGGTGCTCGTGACGCCGTCCTGCTGCGATCCGCTCTACCGCCGCGCCGTGAGAGTCAGCATGGGAACGATCTTCCAGATACCGTGGGCGTATATCGGTGAGCGGCGCGAGGACTGGCCTGGCAAGGGAATCGCAGAGCTCAAATCGCTCGGATTCAAGACAGCGGCGATGGCACTCAGCGACGACTCGGTCAGCATCGACGACCCGGCGCTGATGGCTGAGGAGAAGTTAGCGATAATCCTCGGAACCGAGGGCGACGGGCTTTCGCCGAAAACTATCGCCGACTGCGACTACACGGTGCGCATCGAGATGAGCCACGGCGTCGACTCGCTGAACGTCGCTGCGGCGAGCGCGGTCGCGTTCTGGCAGCTTCGCGTAAAATAGAAAGGCTCTGTCCGGGATTGACTCGGACAGAGCTTTAATTTTTATAAAATTACTTTGCAGCGGTGACGGAGGTGATGTGCGGGTTAGCTCCGTTGTACCAGTAGAGGAAGCCCTCCATGTCGATCTTGTCGCCGACCTTGAGCGCCTCGACAGCCTTGTAAACGTCGGTGTCCTGACCGCAGAGGTAGGACTCAACGGTGAAGGTGTAGGTCTGACCGTTCAGCGAGACGTTGAAGTAGAGGTCGTTGCCCTTTTCGCCCGAGCCGTCCCAGTTGTAGAGGAAAGCAGCTTCGTTGCCGTCAGCGTCCTTGGAAGCCTCGACGGTCATGCCCTTGAAAGAGACGAACTCGTTCTGATGCTTCTCAAGCTCAGCGGTTCCGAGCATGGAGGTGACGTCCAGCGCCTTTGCGATATAATTGCCCTCCTCGATAACGAAGGTAGCGTCGGTGATCTCAATCTCGCCCGACCACTCGGACTTGTAGCCGGTCACCTTGATCTTGGTGCCGGGAGTGAGCTTTGCGTAATCCTCCTCGGAGCAGGCGGCGTTGTAGATGAAGTAAGCGCCCTCTTTATCCTGAGTGTAGATGGTAGCCTTGTTGTCCCACCAGGACTGCTTACCCTGAACGTAAGCCTCGATAACGACCTCGGAATCGAGAGCGGCGGCGACATACTCAGCGTAGGTCATAACGCCCTCGGACTTTACGTCGGGCTCTTCCTTTTCACCGCAGGCGGCGAAAGCGAATATCATGGCAGCCGCCATGACAAGTGCGATAATTCTTTTCATTGTCAATAATCTCCTTTTCTGACGGCGGATAGACCGCTCGTCATTGACTTTTATTGTTCCGAATACATTATACATTAGTTTTTCTCCAAAGTCAAGACTTTTGCAAATTTTTTTTGAATTTTTTATACTCGGAGACTCCGAAATAAGCTCCTATTCCGACCCAGACCGCGCAGAGGGCGATGATCAGGACCTTTGCCTCGGTCGGGAGCGGTCCGAGCTCGGTCTTTCCGGCGGCTGAGGTCTTCTGGTCGAGACGGTAGAGCGAGTTCATGTCGTCGTAGAGCTTGTCGATATACTCGTCGTCGACCACTGCGCTGCGCCTGACCGACTTTGTGACGTTCTCTATCATCTGTCCCGCCGCGTCTCGGAGCGAAGCCGAGCCGTTGAATACCGGCGTCGTGAAGGTGCTCTCCACGTTTTCAAGCAGCAGGTTTGAAGCATTGATCTTGACCTCGTAGTGAGTCGAGTTGTCCTCGCCGCTGCGCGACAGGTAGTCGAGATATTCATCGGCGCTCTGAGCCTTTGAGGTCACGGGAACGTAGCCCTCGGTCTCGGCGTAGGCGATCTGAACGTCGTTCGTCAAGAGATACTGCACGAACAGCCACGACGCCAGCACCTCGCCCGAGTCCTTTTTGTTGAACACGCAGACCGACGGTCCCTGAGAGATCATCTTAGGATTCTCGGGATCGAACTGCGGGATCATTCTGACCTCGGTCTCGAACCTGACGATGCTGTCGGCGCTGATATCGAGCAGCGGCGCGTCGCTTCCCATCCAGGTCGCTCCGGCGGTCGAGTCTATCGCGAAAATGCACTGTCCGGCGTTGAGGAAATTCGCAGGATAGCTCGAAATCTTGAAGGTCGAAAAAGCTCCGGTCTTGGCGTGCGAGGCTATGTCGGTCAGCAGCGAGCGGGTCGTGTCGTTGAAGATCAGTATCTCGCCGTCGGTATCCGAGTAGCCCGCGCCCTTCTGCGCGAGCATCTGTATCATCATGTTGTCGGTCGATTTGTAGATGAAAGGTATCATCACGTTCTGGCCGTTGACCTTATATGTCCCGTCGGCAGCCTTGGCGGTCGCCGCTTCGGAAACCTCCCAGACAAAGTCCCAAGTCAGCTCGTCGGGCAGCTCGTAGCCGAGCTTTTCGACGTAGGTCTTATTCACATAGCAGGCCTCGGTCGAGCGCATATAGGGCAGCGCGTAGTAATGCCCGCCGAACTCACATTCTCCGAGGAATTTCGGGATTATCTCCTCCCTTGTCGGCGAGTCGAAGCGTACCTCGCTGCCGCCAAGACCATAGCGCGGGTCGTCCATCAGCTCGTCAAGCGGGACGACGGTATTGACTCCAGTCAGATAGGTCGCGATGTGGTCGGGATAGGTAATGCAGACGTTCGGCGTGGTCTGGGTCGCGATATTCGTGATAACGTCGTTGTAGATCCGGCTGTAGTCGGTGTATAGCCGCATTTCGACCTTGATGTTCGGATAGAGCGTCTCAAAGTCGCTGATAGCCTTTGCGTAGATGTTAGTCTGAGCCTTGTTCGTGTCGTTTTTAGCCCAGAAAGTTATCGTGTATTGCCGCTCGGGATCGAGTTCCCCGGGCATCTCAAAGGGCTCGAGCCCTCTCGAGCCGTGGCAGCTCGATAGCGTCAGCAATCCGCAGAGTGCGAGCGCGGCGGCAGTCGCAGAGGCGATGATTTTCTTCCTCATCCCTTAGTTCCTCCCCTCGCGACGCCCGCCATGATCTTCTTTCGGAAAATGAGGAACAGGATTATCAGCGGGAGCGATATCACAACGACCGCCGCCATCATCGCGGGGATATTCTCGCGTCCGAAGCCGTTCTCGCGGATCTCCTGTATGCCGTGCGAGACGAGGAATTTCGTCTCGTCGTCGGTGATGAGCCGCGGCCAGACATAGGAGTTCCAGCACTCGATGACCTTAAGAATGATTATTGTAATCATCGTCGGGCGGCAGATAGGTATCATGACCCGGGTCAGGTATCTGAAATCCGACGTTCCGTCAACCTTAGCGGCGCGGTAGAGCTCGTCGGGTATCTGCTCGAAATTTTCCTTGAGCAGATAGATATA
>CACXED010000285.1 GCA_902766575.1 uncultured Ruminococcus sp.
AGAATTTTTGTGAAGTATGACGGAAAAAGGGCAAGCAGATGCGTGCTTAAGGCTTTAGCCGTGAATTGTGCGGTATTGCCTTAATATCAGCGGCTATATCTGATGGTATAATTTAACGAATACACTCCGTAATGGGCTTGATATCATTTCTTTCCGGTCAGAATCTATCGACGCAGCCGAAATCGCAGTAGTCGAAGATCGGCGCGGAGCGGTCGGGGTTGATTGCGACGATGTACCGGCTGCCCTCGATCGCCGCCGTGTGATGCACCGCGCCCGAGATCCCGATCGCTATGTAGAGCTTGGGCGCGACGGTGCGTCCGGTGACGCCGACCTGACGCTCGTAGGGCGCAAGCCCCGCGTCCACAAGTCCGCGCGAAGCTCCGAGCTCCGCGCCGAGCGACTTGGCAAATTCCTCGACCGCTTCAAGCTCGCGCTTCACTCCGAGCCCCGCCGAGACGATGATCTCCGAGCTCTCCGAGACCGTGCGGACGGTCGCCATCTGCGGCATAGTCCGGCACTCGATCTTGGCGGTCAGCCTGCCGCCGAACGCCGGACGGTACATAAAGAGCTTTCTGCCGTCGGTCTCGAGCAGCGTGCAGTCGGCGCAGAGCCCCGTTCCGAGCCGCGTCGCGACCTCAGGCGCTATCCTGCGTCCCCAGAGATCCGACGGAAAGAGCACGACCTCAGGCTTCTTCTCGCGAAATAGCGAGACGTACTCGTCTGCGCCAAGCCTATCGAGTGTCTCAACCCGCTCGGCGATGCGCGAAGCTATCGCGGCGACCTCCTCGCCGACGGCATAGACCTCGGGCAGCTTTGCTTCGGACGGCTCGAGCTGAAGCTCGCTTACGACGTCGAGCGCGGCAAGCTCGCTGATCTTCGCCATCAGCTCGTCCTTTGGCAGGAACACGCAGCTCCGGCGTCCGCGCTCGCTCTCAAATGAGCGCAGAACCCTGGTCGGCGAGCCGGAAAGCCCACATTTCGTGCTGTCCGCGCACAGCTCCGACGCTCCGAGCAGCTCGACCTCGCCGATTTTCGCGCGTATCGACGGGAATCTGAGCTTCGCGATGCGCTCAACCGTCAGCAGAGCGGGCAGAGCCGCGCTCTCGTCGCCGAGCCTTGTCTCGCAGGATACTCTGCCCTCCGAGATCTCGGGCAGGCTCATGACGTTGGTGATCGCGGTTATCCCGAGCCGCGCGGCGAGCGATGGTCCGACCTGCGCGGTGTCGCCGTCGATGCTCTGCCGCCCGCAGAGGATGAGGTATTCGCTCCCGGCAAGCCTTTTCGCAGCCAGTGAAAGCACATATGACGTCGCCGCGGTATCCGAGCCGGCGAAAGCCTTGTCCGAGATCAGCACCGAGCGCACTCCGAGCCTTGTGAGCATCTTCATCCGGTCAGCGGCGGTCGGCGGCGACATCGTGACGGCGATGACCTCTCCGCCGTGAGCGTCGCGCAGTTTCAGAGCGGTCTCGAGCGCCGCTTCGTCGAACGGAGACAGCTCGCCCTTTACGACCTTGACAAATACGAGCCAGTTCATGCGTCGTAGATCGGCGCGAGCGCGTCGTGAACCGCCTTGTAGCGGTCGTAGAGCTTCGCGTAGGCTTCGGCGTTAGCGGGATTCGGCTCGGTGAAGGACTTGACCTCGGTGCAGAGAGCGAGCGCCGACTCAAAGTCGCTGAAAACTCCCGCCGCGACTCCGGCGAGCATAGCCGTTCCGAAGGACGAGTCGCTGTCGCGGTTCTGAACGAGCGTGAATCCGAGCGCGTCGGCGACAATCTGTCTCCAGAGCGGGCTTGAAGCTCCGCCGCCGATTATCGTCGCGGTGTTGGAGTGCTCGATTCCGATAGCCTCGAGCGCTTTCTTGCAGTCGAGCATCGACATCGCTACTCCCTCGAGCACGGCGCGGTCGAAGTGACCCTTGGTGTGGTTAGCGCGGACGCCGATGAAGCTGCCGCAGAGCTTGGGATCGGCGTAGGGCGTCAGCTCGCCGTTGATGTAGGGATGGAAAACCAGCCCCTCCGAGCCGACCGGGATCTTAGCCGCCGCTTCGTCGATCGAGCGGTAGTCCCCGCCGAAGGTGTCGCGGTACCAGCGCAGAGACGACGCGCAGGCTTTCGTCGCCGTTCCGGGATACCAGAGCCCGTCGGCGATGTGCGAGTAATTTATGAGATTTCTGTCGGGATAAGCCTTGTCGGTGATGACGCAGATCCGTCCGGCGGTCGCGAGCTTTAAGGTCATCTGACCTTTCCTGACCGCTCCGGCGGCAAAGACCTCCATGACCGTGTCGGTAGTTCCGCATACGACCGGCGTTCCCTCGCAGAGCCCGGTATCGGCAGCGGCAGCCGAGGTGATCTTTCCGACGAAATCGGTCGGCTTTACGACCTGC
>CACXED010000286.1 GCA_902766575.1 uncultured Ruminococcus sp.
AGCCGACGTGACAGTCGGGCTTGCTGCAGCCGTGTTCGTCGCCGCGGTCAAAGTAGATTTCGGAGCAGGGACCTCCGGGACCTGAGCCGTGCTCCCAGAAGTTGTCCTCCTTGCCGAGACGGACGATATGCGACGGGTCGACGCCGATCTCGTCCTTCCAGATGCTGTAAGCCTCGTCGTCGTTCTCATAGACCGACGGCCAGAGCAGCTCGGCGGGGATTTCGAGCACCTTTGTAAGAAACTCCCACGCCCACGCGATAGCCTCGTGCTTGAAGTAATCGCCGAACGAGAAGTTTCCGAGCATTTCGAAGAATGTGCCGTGACGCGCGGTATGACCGACGCGGTCAAGGTCGGGCGTGCGGATACATTTCTGGCAGGTCGTGACGCGGTGACGCGGAGGCTCGACCTCGCCGGTGAAAAACTTCTTCATCGGCGCCATGCCGGAATTTATCAGCAGCAGAGATTTGTCGTTGTTGGGTATAAGCGAAAAGCTGGGCAGACGGAGATGTCCCTTTGATTCAAAGAAAGAAAGATATTTCTCGCGCAGCTCATTTAAGCCGGTCCATTGCATTTTAGTTATCCTCCAGATGCGAAATAAATCTTTTCATTATTTTATTATACCAAATTTCGCGTCTTTTGTCAATAGTGCGGGCGAATATTTTATAAATTTGACGGGAGCTTTCTGTACTCGCGTGGCGAGATGCCGGTCTCCGATCTGAATACCCGTCTGAAATAGGTCTCCGAGCCGAAGCCGAGCCGCTCGGCTATCTCGGAGATCGTCAGCTCGGTCGTCCCGAGCAGCCGCTGCGCAGACATGATGAGCAGCCGCTTCCGGTAATCCATCGGCGAAAGTCCGACCGACTCACGAAAGCAGGTATACAGATGCGACTCGGACATATGGCAGAGCGACGCTAACTTCGCGACCGTACATTCCCGCTCGGGCGAGAGCTCGAGATAATCGAGCGCCGGACGGATCCGCGGGTCGGATCGCGTCTCGACCGAATGAAGCCGGTTCCAGACGCTTCCGAGCACGCGGTAGAACAGCTCGCAGGTCTTGAAATCCGGCGAGCTCCGCGTCATAGCCAGAGAAAAGCACTCGGCGAGGCTCTCGTCCCCATCGAGCCTTTGAACCGTGTAGCGCCGTTCACGGACAAAGGGCATCAGAAAATGAAAGCAGTCCATCGTTGACGGCGTGTCGTCCCAGTAGGAGATATAAGTCCCGCCGACCGGAATGAACAGGATATCGCCGGGCGAGAGCCTGAAGCTCCGTCCCTCGGTGACATATTCTGCGCTGCCTTTTCTGACATAGGCAACGCTCGCGATCGGTCTCGGGAGCGTCCGGAAATCGTCCGAATGTCCCGGCGGCATATTATAGACATAGCATTTCAAGAGACGCGGAAACTGCGCGTAATCGTCCATCATAGCTTGCTCCTTTATCGAAAATCATAGGATCGTACCATTTTTAAGTATTATACGCTCTTTTAATTCTCCTGTCAATATGCTATAATAAATTTGCAAATAAAAAACCGAAAGGAAGCAAAAAATCATGGAATATTCAAATCGCACGGCGCTGATCACAGGAGCGTCTGAGGGTATCGGACGCGCGACGGCTCTCATGCTCGCAAAACGCGGAGTAGATACTGTGCTGCTCGACGTCAAGGAGGATCGGCTTCTGAGCCTCGAAGCGGAGATCAAGGCGCTCGGACGCAGAGCGCTCGCGATAGTCTGCGACATGGGCGACGAGACCGCAATAAACGCGGCGGTCGCAAAGGCGAACAAATTTGCGAAAATTGATATTCTCGTCAACAACGCCGCGCTCTGGCGCAACGAGTGCAAGCCCTTTGTCAATACCTCGCCTGAGAGCTGGAAGCAGCGCTGGATGGTCAACGTCTGGGGACTGATGTATCTGACGCAGAAGCTCCTCCCGCCGATGCTCGAGCAGCGCTGGGGACGGATCATCAACGTCTCGTCGGTCGCCGGACGCTACGGTATCGCGAACATGGTCGATTATTCGACGACAAAAGGCGCGGTTCACTCGTTCACAAAGGCGCTCGCCAAGGAGACGAGCCCCTACAATGTCCTCGTTACCTCGGTCTCGCCCGGGAACGTCGGCAACGGTCAGCTTCTGCAGAACGAGCTCTCCTACATCGGGCGCGAATCGTCTTACGACGAACAGGCGGAGATGATCTGCTTCCTCGCCAGCGAAAACGCAAGCTACTGCTCCGGTCAGGACTTTCAGGTTGACGGCTGCAGGAAGAAGATGTGAAATAAGAAGCCGAAAACTCCCCCGTCTGTCGCGACGGAGGAGTTTTATATTAGCTTAGTCTATAAGCCGTTATGAAAATCTTATGCCTGACCGTGAATTTTTCGGGCAGCTCAGACATCAGCGCGAGATGACGTTTTTCGAATCTTTCGAGCATATCGCCGTCCATCGAGCCAAGCACTCCGCGGCAGGTCAGCATACGTCCGTGCCAGCTCTCTCGGGTGAACGGCAGCTCGGCACAGAAGCTCTCCATTATAGGATTGTCGAAAATGTGTATCTTAAGGTCGGCAACCGCCACAGAGCCGCTGTTCCAGTCCGGATTGATCTCGCGCACCAACGCAGACGACGCGGAAGCTATATGGTCGTCCTTAATCCAGCCGACGTAGACCTTGACGAAAATACCGCCGGGTTTAAGCAGACGCTTTATCTCGGCTTTCATGCGCTCGCGATCAAAATACCAGAAGCATTGAACCGAGCTTACAGCGTAGTAAGCTCCGGTCGGACAGCCGTTGTCCTCAGCAGACGTTCGTCCGAAATCAAACTCGCGCCCGTTGTCAACCTCGCGGTTTTTCATTGAATTAAATTACTGCGCGCCCATCAGCTTGACCATGACGGCCTTCTGAGCATGGAGACGGTTCTCAGCCTCCTCGAAAATCTCGTTCGCGTGAGCCTCAAAGACCTTCGCGGTGATCTCCTCGCCGCGATGAGCGGGCAGACAGTGCTGAACCATAACGTCCTTAGCCGCTACGTCAACGACCTCGTCGTTGATCTGATAGCCCTTGAATACGAGCTTGCGCTTTTCAGCCTCGCCCTCCTGACCCATCGACGCCCAGACGTCGGTAAAGAGAACGTCAGCATCCTTTGCGGCTTCGAGAATGTTGTCGGTGAGCTGGAACTTGTCGCCGTAGGGAGCCGCGAAATCGAGCACCTGCTTGTCCGGCGAGTAGTCGGTCGGGCAGGCTGCGGCAACCTTCATGCCGACGGTAAGTCCGCCGACGATGAGCGAGTTCGCCATATTGTTTCCGTCGCCGATGTAGCACATCTTGAGCCCGTCAAAGCCGCCCTTGAACTCGCGGATCGTCAGCAGGTCGGCGAGCACCTGGCAGGGATGGCAGTAGTCGGTCAGACCGTTGATTATCGGAATATCCGCGTAGTCGGCGAGATCCTCGACCTCTTTCTGCGCGAATGTGCGGATCATGATACCGTCGAGATAGCGCGAGAGCACGCGCGCGGTGTCCTCGATCGGCTCTCCGCGTCCGATCTGTAAGTCGCGCGAGGAGAGGAACAGAGCCTGTCCGCCGAGCTGATACATTCCGGTCTCGAACGAGACGCGGGTGCGGGTCGAGGCTTTCTGGAAGATCATTCCGAGCGTCTTTCCGGCGAGCAGCTTGTGCTCGATGCCGTTCTTGCGCTCGTATTTGAGCTGAGAGGCGAGATTGAGTATATCGAGTACGTCCTCCTTTGAGAGGTCGGACATTTTCAGAAGATCGTTTTTCATTTCTGTTTCCCCTTTACTTCAGAATTTCGGTTAAGATTTCGAGTCCGCGGTCTATCTCCGCGTATGTGATGGTCAGCGGCGGCAGGAGACGGATAACGTCCTTTCCGGCGGTCAGTACAAGCAGCCCGGCGTCGGCGCAGTCATGCAGATAATCCTTGGGATTTCCGACGACCTGAATACCGATCATCATTCCCTTTCCGCGCAGTCCGACGACCTTGGAGAGCTTGGCGGCGAGCAGCTTTTCGCAGAAATATTCGCCCTTTTTCGCGACCTCGGCTAAAAATTCGGGCTTGGATACCCGGCCGACGACCTCGACCGCTCCGGCGCATACGACCGGATTGGCTCCGAACGTCGAGCCGTGCATTCCCGCTCCGAGCGTGTTCTCGGTCTTTTCTCCGGCGAGGAAGGCTCCGATCGGCAGCCCTCCGCCGAGCCCCTTTGCAAGGGTCAGAATGTCCGGCTTTATACCGAAATGCTCGAACGCGAAGAATTTTCCGGTGCGCCCGATTCCGGTCTGAACCTCGTCGAAGATGAGCAGGATATCGCGCTCGTCGCAGAGCTTGCGAAGCGCCTTTACATAGTCGGTATCAAGCTCGTTTACGCCGCCCTCGCCCTGAATCGGCTCGGCGATGACCGCGCAGACGCTGCCGTCGATCGCCGCTTCGAGAGCCGCGATATCGTTCGCCGGGACATATTTGAAGCCCTCGGTGAACGGCTCGAAATAGTGGTGGAACACGTCCTGACCGGTCGCGGCGAGCGTCGTTATCGTCCGTCCGTGGAAGGAGTTGACGAGCGAGATCACCGTCGCTCTGCCCTCGCCGTACTTGTCGTGAGAGTACTTGCGGGCGAGCTTGATCGCGCCCTCGTTCGCCTCCGCGCCCGAGTTTCCGAAGAACACGCGCTTGAGACCTGAGAGCTTCACAAGGCTCTCGGCGAGCTGTCCGGCTTTGTCGCAGTAAAAATAGTTCGACATATGCTGAATCGAGCCGAGCTGTTCCTCGACCGCTCGGATCCAGCCCTCGTCGCAGTAGCCGAGAGAGTTGACTCCGATGCCGCTCGTGAAGTCGATGTATTCCCTGCCGTCCGCGTCGGCCATAGTCGCCGAGCGGCCGCTGACCGGAGCTATCTTCAGCCTGCCGTAGGTCTGCATTATGTATTCGTGATCGAGCGAAATGATTTCGTTGTTTGTCATTTTTGGTAAAACACCTTTCGTTTGAAAGTCAGCCGTCACTGCTTGAAAAGCGTTCCGATACCCTCGTCGGAGAGCATCTCGACAAGTATCGAGTGCGGAATCCTGCCGTCGAGAATTACGGTATGACCTATACCGCCGATGACCGCGTCGGCACAGCACTTGACCTTGGGTATCATGCCGCCCGAGATTATTCCCTGCTCGATCAGGCTGTCGATCTCGCTGATTCTGATTTCGGGAATCAGCGTCGATTCGTCCTTGGGATCGCGCATAACTCCGAGCGTGTCGGTCAGCAGCATCAGGTTCTGCGCGCCGAGAGCTATCGCTATCTTGCAGGCGGCGGTGTCGGCGTTGATATTGTAGACCGAGCTCTCGCTGTCGCCGAAGGCTATCGTCGAGACGACCGGAATGTAGCCCTTTTCGATGTTGTCGCGGATAATCGAAGCGTCGACCTCGCAGATCTCGCCGACGTTGCCGTAGTCGTATTCGCCGACGAGCTTTTTCGCCTTGATCATTCCGCCGTCGATGCCCGAGAGACCTACGGCTCTGCCGCCGATCTGCTCGATTTTGTTGACGAGGTCCTTGTTGGTCTTTCCGGCGAGAACCATCTGAACTACCTCGATAGTCTCGTCGTCGGTGTAGCGCAGACCGTTGATGAACTTCGACTCCTTGCCGATCTTCTTGAGCATACCCGAAATCTCAGGTCCGCCGCCGTGAACCAGCACGACGTTGATTCCGACCAGAGAAAGCAGCACGATATCCGAAATGACCGCGTTCTTGAGCTCCTCGTTGACCATCGCGTTTCCGCCGTACTTCACGACGACTGTACGGCCGTAGTATTTCTGTATGTAGGGGAGCGCCTGAATCAGCACTTCCGCCTTGTCCTGATTTGAAATATTCATCTGCTTACCTCGGTTAAGAACGGTAGTCGCCGTTGATATGCACGTATTCGTAGGAAAGATCGCAGCCCCACGCGACAGCGCCATTCTCGCCCGACTTCATATCTACGTCGATGACGATCTTGTCCTCAAGCAGTATCTCCTTAGCCTTTTCCTCGGAGAAAGGATAGCCCTTGCCGTTCTCGCAGACGAGAATCTCGCCTTTATCGGAGATGAACTTCACGTCGATTTTATCGGTGTCGATATCGACTCCCGCGTAGCCGAGCGCGCAGAGTATGCGTCCCCAGTTAGCGTCCGAGCCGAAGATCGCGGTCTTGACAAGCGAGGAATTGATGACCGACTTCGCGAGTATACGCGCCTGCTTCCCGTCGCTGAAATTGCGTATGCGGCACTCGATGAGCTTTGTAGCTCCCTCGCCGTCCGCCGCGATAGCGGTGCAGAGGCAGGTGCAGAGCTTCTTCAGCGCCTCCTTGAAGTTCTCGTAATCCTCGCCCTCGGAGGTGATCTCGTCGTTTCCGGCAAGTCCCGACGCGAGCACCGTGACCATATCGTTGGTCGAGGTGTCGCCGTCGACGCTGACCATGTTAAAGGTGTCGCGGATGACCTCGGAGAGCGCTTTGTGGAGCATATCGGAGGTTATCGCCGCGTCGGTGGTGATGAAGCAGAGCATCGTCGCCATGTTCGGCTGGATCATGCCCGAGCCCTTGCAGATTCCGCCGATGCGGACGGTCTTTCCTCCGAGGGTCAGCTCGAAGGCGAATTCCTTTTTCTTGGTATCGGTGGTCATTATCGCGCGGGCAGCGTTGTCGGAAGCAGCCTCGTCGCTGCCGAGCTCCGCGATCAGCGTCGGGATTCCGGCGACCAGCGGCTCAACCGGAAGCGATATTCCGATGACTCCGGTCGAAGCGACGACGATATCGTCAGCCTCGCAGCCGAGCTTTTCGGCGAGAGCGGCGCAGGTCTGCTCTGCCTTTTCGTATCCGTCGCTGACGCAGGCGTTGGCGTTTCCGCTGTTGCAGATTATCGCGCGTGCCTTGCCGTTTTTGAGATGCGCGCGCGTAACTCCGACCGGAGCCGCAAAGACGCGGTTGGTCGTGAAAACTCCAGCGGCGCTGCACTCATTGTCGGCGACTATCAGCGCGAGGTCGAGCTTGTCCTTGTTCTTGCGCAGTCCCGCGTGTATTCCGGCAGCCTTGAAGCCCTTTGCGGCGCAGACTCCGCTTGAGACAGATTTGATTTCTGATGTCATGATAATGACCATACCTTTCGTAGGATATTGTTTATACTATAAGTCCGCCGTTCGGAGCTATCACCTGACCGGTGACATAGGAGCTCTCGGCGAGGAAATAAACGCACTCGGCGACCTCGCGAGCCTGTCCTATACGGCACATCGGGATCTCGTCGGCGAGCGCTGACATTTCTTCGGGCGTGAGATGCGAGTTCATCTCGGTGTCTATCACTCCGGGAGCGACGCAGTTGACGCGGATTCCCGACGGCGCGACCTCCTTCGCGAGAGCCTTTGTGAAGCCTATCAGCCCGGCTTTCGCCGTCGAATACTGCACCTCGCAGGACGCTCCGACCTGTCCCCACATCGACGAGATATTGACAATCGAGCCGGATTTTTCGCGTATCATGCCCGGCAGTACGAGCCGCGACAGGTTCATCGGCGCGAACAGATCGACCTCGAAAAGCCGTCTCTCGCGCTCGGGCGTGACGTCGGTGAAAAGCCCTATCTCCGATATCGCCGCGTTGTTGACGAGAAGATCGAGCTTTCCGAACTCAGACGCGAAATCGACGAGAGCTTCACATTCGTCAAAATTCCCGACGTCAGCTTTGAAAATCTCGGCTTCACCGCCGCTTCTCAGTATCTCGGACGCGACCTGCCACGCCCTTTCCTCGCTGTCGCGGTGATTCAGTATCACCCGCCAGCCCCTCTCGCCGAAGTAAAGCGCGATCGCCGCGCCGATACCTCTCGACGCGCCGGTGACGATGATGTTCTTCATTATTTATCAGAACGCCGGAGGGACGTACTCAAGTCCGGTAGATTCAGGCAGTCCGAAGCGGATATTCATATTCTGGATAGCCTGTCCTGCCGCACCCTTGACCATGTTGTCGATGACCGACGAGATTATCAGCGTCGAACAATGCTCGTCAAGGTGGAGCGAGATGTCGCAGTAGTTCGACATACGGACGTTTTTCAGATTTGCGTAGCATCCGGGCTTTTCGACGCGGATGAATTTCTCGTCCTTATAAGCCGACGTGTAGAGCTCGTGAATCTGAGCCGCGCCGAGCTTTTTTCCCTTTTCGTTGAGCTCGACGTAGATCGACGACTCGATTCCGCGGTTGACCGGCAGCAGATGCGGAACGAAGGTGACTCTGACCTCGCTTCCGGCGAGCTCTGTGAGCGTCTGCTCGATCTCGGGTGTATGACGGTGACAGCCAGCCTTGTAAGCGGCGAAGGCCTCGTTGGTGTCGGGGAAATGCGTGCCCTGCGTGAGTCCGCGTCCGGCTCCGGTCACACCCGATTTCGAGTCGATTATGATATGCGAGGTGTCGATTATTCCGGCTCTTATCGCGGGCATGAGCCCGAGCGAGATCGAGGTGGGATAGCAGCCGGGATTTCCGATTACCATCGCCTTTCCTACCATATCGCGATGAAGCTCGGGGATCGAGTAGACCGCCTTTTCGTGCAGCTCGGGATGCTTGTACTCCTTGCCGTACCATTTTTTGTAGTCAGCCTCGTCGTGGAGCCTGAAATCGGCTCCGAGGTCGATGAGCACGGTATTATTCTCAACGCACTTTACAGCTAACTCCTCGGAGACTCCGTGCGGCACCGAAGCGAAGACAATATCGCACTCGGGAATGATATCCTCGGGCGCTGTGAGCGTCATCGGGACTATCTCCTTGAGGTTCGGGTAAATATCCGCAAGCTCCTGTCCGTCGTATGAGACCGACGCGACGGCTTTTATTTCAACCTCCGGGTGATTCACGAGAAGTCTGACAAGCTCGGCTCCCGCATATCCGGTGGCGCCGATAACGCCGACTTTAATTTTATTCATGGAATATCATTCCTTTCAGTCAATATTATTTATGTGCTTTGAGAAAATTATCGACGATACCGATCTGTCTCTCAACCGACTCCTTGGCAGGGCCGCCTCTGACCTTGCGTCCGTTGACGCAGTTTTCGAGGTTGATCGCGTCGTAAATTCCCTCGTCAAAGACCTCGCAGACGTTTTTGTACTCGTCGAGGGTCAGCTCCTCGAGCGTCTTGTCGTTGTCCACGCAGTAGGCGACGAGCGTTCCCGAAGCCTTGTAAGCGTCGCGGAAGG